>JBFEWA010000283.1:0-4491 GCA_041546605.1 Bermanella sp. | reverse complement strand
GATTCTAGATTGTTTTAGTTATAAGATTCAATTCCTTTATACGCTGATATTATTGATCAAGGCTTTTTGGTGTCTCTGTGCGGTATATCCTGTATTCACTCTGATGCAAGTCGGTGAATAATGCAGAGGGGGCTTGAAGTGATCCCTGCATTTTAGGTCATTGCTGGCGATTTATAGCCCCTGTAAATCGGAAGGAAGTGACAGGGGCCGGTGTTTAGAGGTTAATTAAAACGATTTTTCAACTTGGTAAAAGCGAAGGTTATGTTCAGTCTGCCTTGCTTCGCTAAAAGCGCTGACGCGTTTTAAGTAGCCTATGACGCGAGTGCCATAATCGATATTTTGACTGTTGCATTGCGGGCATGCGGGTAGTGTACGTTTGTCTATGTGTTCACATTCATTGCAAATGGTGATTTTCACATTGATACAAAAGTAATTGCAGCCAGTTTGTGCGGCTACATGAAACAGCTGTTGATACTGCGACTGACTGAGCGATTCATCAAGGTTTAAGTGTAAGGCAGAGCCGCCATCTAGAAACTCGGTCATTTCTTTGCCGTGGAGCATGAATTTATCTAAGGCATTACATTCATTGTCTTCAACCACATAGAAATAGCTGTTATAGCAATCTCTGTTTACGTCTAAGCCATCCGCTCGATCCCATTTTGCATTCTTAACCCCTAAGTTTTCGGCGGGTACAAATTCAGTATTGAAGAGGAATCCGGTTTCTTTTTTCGCGGCTTTATTCTCGTCGTAAATAATTTTTAATTGATCACGAACAAATTGCTTATATTGAGTATTGTTACTTGGTTTGATACCTAAACTCTCGGCGGCTTCCACCATGCCATTGATGCCAATAGTTAAAAATTGCTTATTGAGATTAATAAAGCCAGCATCATACACAGGGAGCATGCCTTGTTGTTGGTATTCTTCCATGATGAGTCGATAGGCAATTTGGTATTTTTGAACTTTCTTGACCATCTCACTTAGATCTTGCTTGTTCTGAATAAGACGATTCATATTGATAGTAATGACATTGATTGAGCCGGTTGCAATGCCTCCGGCACCTAATGTGTAGGAGAAGGTGTTGTCCGTCATTTCATTGCGCAAGCGACAACAGGACGCTAGGGAATCCGCATCATCAGAAAGGTAGCTGAAAAAACTATTGCCTTGAGCTAATTGACGCGAGCAAAACTCAACGAATGCTTGATCCTTACACTGCCCATTTTCAGTGAGCATGGCAGCGGTGACCACAGGAAACGTTAAAATGGCTTTTTTGCGCTCTTCGTTGAACCACTCCATAAAGAAATGTTGTAAGCGATTGATGTTTTGCCACTTGGGTTTAACAAGCTCGTCTTGGTCTTGTTTGTTAGGGGGGAAGACAAATTCACCAAACATAGACTCAAAATAAAACTGATCATAAATAGAGATATTCCAAAACACGCTTTGGTAGCCTCTCGCGGCGGCCGGTTGGTTTAACGCGTATACAACATGTTGAAGGTGATTGGCGATCTTTTCGGGATGCGTAGTTAGATAGTCATCGCCATAATCCATTCTTGCAAAGTGATCGAAATACGTGAGGAATTCCACGGTAGCAATGGCGCCTGCAAACTGAGCACTGATGGCGAATACCAGGTTCACGAAAGAGCCGCAGAATGATTCTAAATGTCGCGGTGCTTTGGATTCGCCGCCTAACTTGGTTAATCCTTCTAGCAAAAATGGGTACATGGTGATGGATGCGCAGTAGGGCTTTAGGCTGGTTTCATCATGCACATAGATTTCATGGTCGTGGATTTGTCGAATGTATTCTTGCGCGAGTTCTTCACCAAAAAGCTCTTTAATTTTTTCGGTTACCTTTGCACGATTAATTTGAATAACCGCATCTTTCATGAGTTCCGCTTCTAGTGTGGCGATGTTTTTATGGGTGACATTGGCATTGGCATCAAACTTGGAGCCTTCCGCGGCATTATTGGCTTTTATATAACGCTCAATAAATGTGAGTTTTTCTTGTAGTTGTGCGGGATTAAGCTGCAGCATGATATGTATCCTCTTGGTGGTGCACTGGGGTTTGGAAGAGATAACTCAGGTCTTTAACAAACTGACCATTCTCTAGTTGATAAAATGTTTGATTACTTTTCGGGTTGCTCAGTCCACCTAGCTCACTGCGCCAAGGGCCGACCTTGGCAAAGTCCAGATGGGGGCGTAAATGACGTGACACATGATTAAGGCCTGTATATAGACACGTTTTAAGGCCGTGTTGTTTGGCGATTACCAATAATGCTTGCAGCGATTTTGGCTGCCATTCGCCTCCAAAGAACACAACGGCTGTGATTAAGCCTGCGTACTGTTTTACGTATTGCGTAAAGTGTTCTGGGGTAAGGGCTTGCCCCCCTTGGGGATTCCACAATTCTTCGCTATGACAGCCAGAACAGCGCAAAGGGCAACCATAAAAGCTGAAACACAGAGCCACTTCACCAGGGCATTCTTGGAATACAACGTGAGGGGCTGCTGATCTTAGGTTCTTGATCATTTTTGACATGATATCCATATCTTGTGTTTGTTATTTTGATAGACACAATATATGGTGTTTGTGTATTTCTCTCCACACCAATTACTTGATACAAATCAATTTTTTAAAACTCGTTTAGGCGTGATTTATGCGTGTCATGGCTCGCTTGCAGTGGCGCGAATGGGATAGGCAGAAACGAAAAAAGCGCTTACCACAGAAGTGATAAGCGCGAGGGATGGGAACTGTTTGAATTAATGGCTTTGAATATCCATGGCTTGTTCTTGACGATCAAGCACCACATAGCGAGAAAGGTCAGCACCGTTGGCGATATCATTGGTCATTTTGTTTAAGTAGGGCTCGGCATCGTCTTCACTGGGTGCTTGGCCGTTTGTTCCGCTCAGACCTGCGATAAAAATAAACTCCCAGTCTTTAGAAATGCTATCGGCTTCTTCTATTAGGTTTTCAAAGGTGGTGAGATCTTCCGGTAATTTATCCACACACATGGTGGGAGTAATCGTACCCTTTTTATGCTTTTTGCTTTTCTTGGAATTTTTTTCATCCACCTGTGCAAACAAGAATAAAAGGCGTTGTGGTTCAGTTTGCTTTGCTGTCATCGACAACAATTCTGAAAAAAGCTGACTCATAAAAATGCCCCGTAATTTTGATATCTCCATTTTAGGTGACATGTATATTAGGGCTATTCCCCTGTTTGATTACAGGGAGCTTATCTCTCTACCCATTAAGTGGTAATGCATAACCACACAGCCTGCTATTGCTGATCTGGCCTAGGGGTGAGCCAAATATAAATGAAGCGTATAAATAAAACCGCAAAGCTAAAAGAAGCCAATAGCGCGCTGATGATGATTAAGGTACTACTGTAACCCATGACCATGATCGCCAGCGTGCGCACTAACATGGCGAGGATCATACAGCTAATCACCCCAGTGATAAGGATATCGTGCTGTATTGGACGGCCGGTATGTCCTAGGCTCACTCGGGCCACCATACTAACAATGAGTCCACACAGAGTGCCAACGGCCATTACATGAAGCGGTACACTGCCAAGGGAATACATTTCTTGCATGGATAGCAGCAAGAAGCCAAGAGGTAAAAAGGCATAGCTAACCCAAAGGGACCACAGCAATGGGTGCCCCCATATCTTTGGGTGATGCCATTTAATTAAACGCACACTGTGTGTGATGAATAATAAGATTGAAACAGCACTGGTTAACGCGCTTATTTTGCTTGGCTCATAAATCAAGTGAGCGATGACTAAAATCAGTAGGGGTAAAACAGATGACAGTAAAGAAACCTTAGGCTCCTCCCATTTTTTTATACCCAATTTATTTGCTGTGAAAAATGGGATGATGCGGCCACCGATCATGCTAATAATGAACATTAACAGAAATATTTGGCTATAAAATGCACCGCTATTAAAGGTTTGCTTGAAATGTATGGCGTATAAAATGTGTGCGTCTATTAATGCGAATATCAACAGAGATAGAGGGGCGAACAAATTACGCCACATGCGTTTTTCAATAATAGGAATGGCAATAAAAACGGCGGTTAACAGAACAGGTAAAAATTGAGAAATAAGGATAATAGTAAAAGGGTAGCCATCACCAAAGGCCATGATAATCCGAGCCGCCACCCAGCTGAGCCAGATGCCAAATAATGCCAGTGGCGGAGCCGTTTCTAGACCGGTCCAGTTACGTACCGCGGTGAGCAGAAACCCCATAATAATGGCAAGGGCAAAACCCATTATTAATTCATGGGGGTGCCAAAATAACATACCCCCAACAGGGGCCATGATGCTTTCAGAGGTTTGCTGAATATCTAATTGCCAGAACTCTGCCCATACCGATAACGCAATCGCCGCAAACAAGATGCCACTGGCGAAAAAGGCGCGAAAGCCAATTGAAAAGAAAGGTATAGGCATAAAAAACTCTTTTTATAGGTGATTATTCTTGCATCTTAAAAATAGGGTC
>JBFEWA010000274.1:0-4597 GCA_041546605.1 Bermanella sp. | reverse complement strand
TTAAATCGTGCGCTCTTGCCGTTATTGGCGGGGGGATTAATGATTCCTTCGCTGTTATTTCCTTATTATTTATTAAATATTGTCGAGCGGGCTCCGCAAGTTATTTGGTTTTACCGATTATTTGCAGGCGTTGCCCTGATTTATTTGTTTTTGATTCCTGTTATGGGAGTTGCCACTTCTATTGTCGTGGTGAATTCAGTGAGCTCGGTGCTATCCATTTCTATGTTGATGATGGGTATTTACTTGAGCGTGTTAAAAATACCACTTGCTCGCATATATACCTTTGCTTGGTTTATTTTATTGCTTGGCTTGTCGGTATTGTCTTTGGCTTCGCTTGGTGTCATTGAAAATAACCTGCTTACTCGTAATGCCGGTTTGTTAGGCGGTGTCATTGAAGCCATTATACTGTCCTTGGCATTGGCTCAACGTATTGCGCAAGAGCGTAATGAAAAGCTCTCTGCGGTGAGCGATGCCATGCGTAATCGTAAACTCTTCCAAGAGCTGTTTGATCAAGCACCTATTGGCATTGTGCGTTTCAATTTAAATGGCCAATTAGTCACTATTAATCCTGCGCTAGTGAAGATGCTGGGCTTCCCTTCGGCGGAAATGGCACTAAAACATGCAGATGTGCAGTCTAATGTACTAGCGGATTTAGAGGCGGTAAAACAGCAGTTGTTATTGTTTGGCAAAGTGCTGGATAAAGACATGCCAATAAGGAGCGCAGATGGTACCGAGGTGCCGTGCTCTGTGAGTTTGCACTTGTATAGCGAAAACAATAATCAATACATTGAGGCGTACGTGACCGACGTGAGCGAGCGTATGGAGGCGCAGCAGGTGCGAGATTTAATGGAGCAAGAGCGCCTTACCTCTATGGAACAATTGGTAACCGGTGTGGCCCATGAAGTGAACACACCACTGGGAGTGAACATTACTTCCATGAGCCATATTAAAGAAATCTTGGATGAAGTGGACAACGAAATGCAGCAGCGCAGTCTGACGCGGGAGAAATTCCAACGCTTCATTGAAGATAGTCAGCAATTGGTGAAAATTGTTGAGCATAACTTGCAAAAAATATCGAACCTAGTGCGTCGCTTTAAGCTAGTGTCGGTGCGCCAAACCGACAAAATGATGATGAATCTAAGGCAACACTTGGAGTTGAGTCTACACTCCCATTTGTTTATTGGTCACGATATTGAGGTGCAACTAAATTGTGCGGACAATATCAGTATAGAAACCTATCCTGCTGCCTGGGATATCATTATGGAGCAGCTCATCGAAAACTCCATTGTCCATGGTTTTCATGAGCAACAAATTCGCAAAAAGATCACAGTGGATGTAAGACGCTTGGATTCAGGTCTATGGTGTTTTGAATACCAAGATAATGGACGCGGTATTGCACCGGATCAGCTCAAGCGAGTGTTTGATCCATTTGTCACCACTAAACGTGGTAGCAGTGATCACGCAGGACTTGGCTTGTATCGTCTTTATAACCTGGTGCATAGAGTGTTAGATGGGGAAGTGGAAGTGACTTCGGAACGCGGATTTCACTTGTGCATCACCTTTGACGCCCACTGGGATGAAACTCAGGCTCAAGCTTAACGCTCATAAGAACCCTAAAGCCATACAGCTTTAGGGTTTTATTTTAAAGGAGCGGTTATTTGCTTAATTCTTCGCTGAGTTCAATGCTGCGATTAAACGCCGCTTGCATCGCCTGCTTCACAACATCTTCTAGTTGATTGTTTTGAAAACTTAGAATGGCCTGCTCTGTGGTGCCATTAGGTGAGGTGACGTTTTTACGCAATTGCGCTGGCTCCAATTCACTTTTGCTGGCCATGGTAGATGCGCCTAATGCTGTTTGCAGCGCTAAAGTTTTTGCCGTGTCTGCACTTAAGCCTAGATCTTGACCAGCTTGAATCATGGCTTCGATAAATAAGAAAAAGTAAGCTGGGCCACTGCCGGAAAGGGCGGTTACTGCATCCAATTCTGTTTCGCTGTTCACCCAAACGCTTAAGCCTACCGCGCTTAAAATATTATCGGTTAATTGCTTTTGCTCGTCGCTTACATTGCTATTGGCCAATAAACCGCTGGCACCTTTTTGCACCAAAGCTGGGGTATTTGGCATGCAGCGCACAATGGCTAACGCTGGGTCTGTCCATTGTCCTAGGCTTTCTAATGAAATGCCCGCCGCCACAGATATGATTAATGGCTTTTTATTTAACAGGGTATCTTTTAATGGAGATAACACCTGTTGCATGACCTGAGGTTTCACCGCTAATACCACCACATCCGCTTGGGCAATAACCGCTTCGTTTTGTGTGTCAGTATTCACCCCAAATTGCTGTTGCAACTCGGTGAGTTTTTCTTGGCTCGGATCGCTTACAAAAATACTGGTTTTGGCGAAACCATTTTCAATTAAGCCGCCTAGAATGGCGCTGGCCATGTTACCGCCGCCGATGAATGCAATGTTTGTCATGGGAAATCCTTATTAATAATTAACTGCGTTGACCAAAAATGGCCGTGCCAATGCGGACTAAATTGCTGCCGCATTCAATGGCGAGAGAAAGATCACCGCTCATGCCCATGGATAGGGTATCCACACTGGCATAAGTGGCTTGTAAGGTTTTAAAGGCTTGGTGCATGGCCAAAAATTCAGTTTTAAGCTGTGCCTCATCCTGTGGGGCCGGAATGCACATCAAACCACGTAACCTTAGGTGTGGTAATTGCGCAATGGCACTGGCCAATTCCGCCACTTGTGACAGTTCAATACCAGATTTGCTGTCTTGATCACTGATATTCACCTGAATCAACACATTCAATGCTGGTAAGTGAGCAGGACGCTGATCATTTAGGCGTTGTGCGATTTTTTCCCTGTCGATGGTGTGCACCCAGTGAAAATGCTCCGCCACGGCCCGGCTTTTATTGGATTGAATGGGGCCAATGAAGTGCCACTCAATATCCAAATGCGCAAGAGCGCGGGCTTTATCTGTGCCCTCTTGCACATAATTTTCACCAAATGCACGCTGACCTTGTTGATAAACCGTCTCAATGCTTTCGGTGCTGTGCTTTTTGGATACCGCCAGTAACGTCACCTGGCTGCCATGGGCTTGGGCAAGGGCATCCACTTCTTGCTGAACCCCTTGGTAACGCTGAATTAAATTGTCGCTAGATTCTAAATCTGTCATGGTTTTATTTTCAGGGCTGGTTACAATGTTGGGCTCGAATTTATCATAAGAATAATAGCGGCCTAGAGGATATAGGCTTGTTTTAGCGCATTATCGCACGGACCGGTTTCAGGATGAACTACACATCACCGGCGGCGATCTGATAGCGGAGTACCTGTTTAATGGATATCACGGAATTATTAGCGTTTTCGGCCAAGCAAGGGGCATCGGATTTACACTTATCAGCCGGCTTGCCACCCATGATCCGTGTTGATGGTGAAGTGCGTCGCATTAATTTGCCTGCCTTGAGCCATAAAGAAGTACACGCCCTTGTCTATGACATCATGAACGACAAACAGCGTAAGGACTTCGAAGAATTCCTAGAAACGGATTACTCGTTTGAAGTACCCGGCGTGGCCCGTTTCCGTGTAAACGCCTTTAACCAAAACCGTGGTGCCGGTGCTGTATTTCGTACCATCCCATCCAAGGTATTAACCTGTGATGATTTAGGCATGGGGCAAATCTTTAAAGACTTGGCCACCAAGCCCCGTGGTTTGGTATTGGTAACCGGCCCTACGGGTTCGGGTAAGTCCACCACCCTTGCCGCTATGTTGGACTACCTGAACGACAACTACTACAAGCACATCCTAACAGTAGAAGACCCAATCGAATTCGTACACCAAAGTAAAAAATCTTTGATCAACCAGCGTGAAGTACACCGTGACACCCTAGGCTTTAACGAAGCCCTACGCTCGGCACTGCGTGAAGACCCGGACGTTATCCTTGTAGGTGAGATGCGTGACTTGGAAACCATTCGTCTAGCGTTAACCGCAGCGGAAACCGGTCACTGTGTATTTGGTACCCTGCACACCACGTCAGCGGCGAAAACCATTGACCGTATTGTGGACGTATTCCCAGCGGAAGAAAAATCCATGGTGCGCTCCATGTTGTCGGAATCCCTACAAGGGGTTATCTCGCAAACCCTACTTAAGAAAAAAGGCGGTGGCCGTGTGGCTGCTCACGAAATCATGGTGGGAACACCGGCCATTCGTAACCTGATTCGTGAAGATAAAGTGGCGCAGATGTACAGTGCCATTCAAACCGGTAGTGCACTGGGCATGACGACCATGGACCAAAGTCTGAAGACCTTGGTACAAAAGGGCATCATTACCCCAGAAGCAGCCCGTGAAAAAGCCAAAGCGCCAGAACAGTTTTAACGATGAATCACACTCGCAAGCGATAATGTGAGAAGGAAACACAATGGAAATCGATAAGCTATTACGCTTGATGGTGGATAAAAGCGCATCGGATTTGTTCATCACCGCCGGTATGCCGCCGAGCATGAAAGTCCACGGGCGTATTCATGCGGTGACCAAAACCCCATTAAGCCCAGAGCAAACCAAAGAAATTATTTACGGCATGATGAGCCGTGAACA
>JBFEWA010000363.1:0-3224 GCA_041546605.1 Bermanella sp. | reverse complement strand
GAAATTCAGTTGTTAGCCCAATCCGGTGGTCATGCATTAACCCCAGTGCCAGATGGCATCGTAGAAGGTATGCAAGCGGCAGCGAAACAAGTGACCAAATCCGCAGGTGGCGGTTTGGCTTGGCCAGGTTTGTTGCGTAAGCTGGATCGCCTAAAGGCTCCATACAAAGAATAAAAGCATTGTTAGGACAACATGTATTTATGATGCATGGCACGCAAAGGAGCAGAGCTTTGCGTTTGATGGACTCGCTATTTAGATGACACGCCATTACCCGCAATACAAGGCTGATGGGTTTAAAAAAACGGCACGTATATTACGTGCCGTTTTTTTTGGGCGGAGAATAAGTTTAGCGGTTAGGCTAAAAATTCTGCGCGGGTGTGTACGTTGGATTTGAAAATTCCACCCAACGCCGTGGTGCTGGTGTGGGAATGGGTGTCCATGACGCCGCGAGACTTCACACAAAAGTGAGTAGCATCAATGGATACCGCTACGTTTTCGGTTTCCAATAACGTCTGTAAACTAATCAAGATTTGCTGAGTTAAACGTTCTTGCACCTGCGGGCGCTGGGCAAAAAAGCGCACTAAGCGGTTAATCTTGGATAACCCAATGATTTTGTTTTTTGGAATGTAGGCCACTTTGGCAAAACCGTCGATGGTCACAAAGTGATGCTCACAGGTGCTGTTTAAGTGAATGTCATTCACCTTCACCATCTCATCCACCTGCATTTTGTTTTCGATAACGGACATCTTAGGAAAGTTGGCGTAATCCAAACCACCAAAGATTTCGCTCACGTACATCTTGGCAATACGGTGTGGGGTTTCGCTTAAGCTGTCATCGTTTAGATCTAAACCTAGGGTTTGTACCACTGTGGTCATGGCATCTTTAATGCGCTGATATTTTTCGTCATTGCTCAGGCCGTTCTCCACCAATGGGGTTTCAAGGCCGCGGGCTAATAGGGTGTCTCTGACTAATTGGGCTTCTGGTGACAGCATGTTAAGCCTCCTGTGCGTCTTTGCGTTTGGCGAGAGTCAATGACACAGAATCCGCAAAGCGCAGTGCATGGGGTTTATCTATGGTGACCTTGGCATAGGTCACGGAAGAATGTTCGCAACAAATATCCAATACGTCGGATACCAGTTTCTCTAATAATTTAAAGCGACCGCCCTCAACCAAGGCGATGATGCTTTTGGTAACCGTTTTATAATTTAATGCCCCTTCCACATGGTCTGTGAGGCAAAGGTGGCTGGCGGGATAATGGATCTCCACGTTAATCACCACATCTTGCTGCTTTTCTTGCTCTTCTGGGTTGAAGCCAATGAACGTACGCAGTCTTAAATTTTTGATATTTATGATGGCATTGGTATCGGACATATTGGCTCTTCTTAATGGGTGTTAAGCAGTTACGCTATGGTAAAGGATTTGGATTCCTTTGCGCATTAGTTTGTGACCATTTGATGAATAAACTGGCTCAATTGCTCAAGATCACTCACCAAATGGTCTGCTAAATGGGCATATTCTGGAATGCCATCAGGGGCATACAAGCAGGCTTGCATGCCCGCATTGTTCGCCGCTTGCAAATCATACTTATAATCCCCCACATACATGATGTGCTCAGGGGAGATTTGCCACGTTTTGGCCACATGCAATAACACACTGGGGTCGGGCTTGGCAGGGCCGTCGGCTCGGGTTAATACCCAGTCGATGGGAATTTGGTTATTGGCCACCTTGATGCTGGCGGCTTCTGGGCTATTGCGGGTGATGATGGCCAAGGGCAGGTTTAAATCTAATAAGGCTTCTACCAAGTGTTGCGCGCCGGGCAACCAGCTGGCTTGTTGGGCATCTTCTAATTCGTGCTGTTCGATGACGGCGTGGGCACGGGCTTGCTCGGTATGATCAAGGCTGGCCACGTGGGTGAGAATGTCCGTGCCCTCTGGGCAGTTCACCAATTGGCGCAGCAAGGGGAAATTTAATTGGGATTCCACCAAGGTGCCATCTAGGTCGAAGATAACCCCATGAATGGGGGTTGCAGGTTGGGAATTCATGACAGCCTTATGTTATGGGCAAATAATCAAAGGCAATACTAGCAAAATCCTGTGAATAACGAGATGATGAAACTCGAAAATCATTGATCCATTTCGTAGGCTTATTGCGCTAAAGTTGTTCCATGACTCAAGACCCACAAACCCTTCGTCAACACACGTTAGATGTGGTTCAGGCTTATCATCTGGCTTGGCGTGAGCGTAACCTAGAAAAAATTTTAGGCTGTTTTCATGCTGATGTGGAATACCATGATTTCTTCCAAAGCCGAGTGTTCACTCAAGAGAATATTCGCGCCTACATAGCAAGCAGCTTACCCGCCGTTGCCTTGGTACATATCGCCCCCATACGGGCAGATGGCGATACCGCCTTCATGGAATACAGCATCAGCATTAAAGGCCAAGAAGGCTTGGCATCGTTTCATTCCAGTGAGTTTATTACGGTAAAAGATGGACGCATCTGGCGCATTCATGAATATGCCACCTTAAGTCAAAATGACAGTGCGCAATCACAATCAGCACCATCGGCCACGTTAAGTCGTTTGGGTTTATCCCCAAGGCAAATTGCCAACATGTCACAGGATGTGTGCGAGTATTTGCAGCAACCCAGTGTGCTCACTGAATCTGCTTTGAATTTACAACAGGTTGCCAATGCCACGGGTTATTCTCGCAATCAATTATCTTATTTATTTAACCAGGTGTTAGGCAGTCGATTCTTGCAGTATTTAAACGAACAGCGCATTCATTGGTTGCTCAATAAACTGCAATCTTTATCTGTTGCGCAAGCCCAAGACAGTCACTCGTTGGAAGCCTTGGCATTCGAAGCCGGCTTTAACAGTCATTCAGTGTTTTATAAATATTTCCGCAACGTCACCGGACAAACCCCCAAGCAATATTGGAAGCAAATTTCCGCCCGTGCACGCAGCTAGGTTTTCAATGGCCTGCTTTGTTAAAGTGTGAGGATCAATTAACAATAGGTAAGCGTCATGATCAGTTTATGGATGGAGCAAGTAGCCCAATACCCTGTTCGCTCCAGTTTGCAACAAAACTTGGACGTGGACGTTGTCATTATTGGTGCAGGCTTCACCGGTTTGTGGACGGCCTATTACCTTAAGCAAGCTCAACCCAGCTTATCTATTGCCATCTTAGAAGCCAAACAAGTGGGCTATGGAGCATCCGGTCGTAACG
>JBFEWA010000454.1:0-2135 GCA_041546605.1 Bermanella sp. | reverse complement strand
CGTTGGGCCAGTAGCGGCTGTCGCGTAATACCAGTAACCCTAATGTCGCAAAGCAAAGGATTAACACTGGCCAGCTGCCCCAGATATTAAAGGGGGTATTGCCCGTCATCACTTGCGCTTGCGCTTGAAGCACGCCGTATTCAAATTGCGGTAGCTGTTTTACCACCTGACCCTTGTCATCAATTAATGCGGTGATGCCTGTATTGGTGGAGCGTAATAAATAGCGGCCATTCTCTAAGGCTCGCATACGCGCTATATCAAAGTGTTGCAGAGGGCCTATGCTGTGGCCAAACCAAGCATCATTACTAATGGTCACAAGTAAGCCGCTGTCTTTGGCGAAGCTGGCCACGTGATCTGGGTACACTATGTCATAACAAATATAAGGGGCGATTTGATAACTTAGGTTGTCGCTGTTGACCGCGAGTCTAGCTTGATCGGATTCACCAGATAAAAAGTCTGACATGGGGATATTAAAAAAGCTTAAAAGACCGCGCCAACTTTGTGGAAGGGGCACATATTCACCAAAGGGCACCAGCTTTTGTTTGTGGTATATACCACTGCTTTCACCTAAGGCTAAGATGCTGTTGTGATAGGCACCTGGGTAGTCTTCGTCTTGCCCTTGTTGATAAGGGATGCCCGTGATCACGGCACTATTATGTTTTTGGCCTTGCTCGTTTAGGTATTTTAAATATTCCTTGGCTTGATGGTGCAGTACCGTAATAGCCGTCTCAGGCCACAGGATTACATCGGCTTGCCAGTTTTCTTCGCTGGCCACGCGGTATTTTTCTAAGGTTGGGTAAATCTCTTCCGGTAACCATTTGCGCTCTTGAGGAATGTTGCCCTGAATGGCCACCACATCAATGTCGCCGTTTTCTGCGGGCGTGGTCCATTGCACAAGGCTCAAAATCAATCCAAGCATCCATGGGCCAAGAGTGAGGGCAAGGCCTGAGCGGTAGGCGGTTTTCCATTGCCAGTCGACTAGGACACTGGCGCTCAATACCAGGATGAAACCGAGACTGTATACACCCAAAACCGGGGCGAACCCTGCCAGCCAGGTATCAATATGAGCGTCGCCGATATACAACCAAGGGAAGCCACCTAAGAACCAGCTACGCAGCCACTCGAACAATGTCCAGATAATCGCGAAGCTTAACCATGGTAATGTGCGTGGGCTAAACCATTTCTGATAGCAATAGGTCATGAGGGCAAAAAACCAAGCCAGCCCTGCCACAAAAAACAACGTCATGAAGAACGCTAGCACCATGGGCGTGTGGCTATACACATGAATACTCACATACACCCAGCTCACACCAGAGGCAAATACCCCCAAGCCATACCACCAGCCACGCCATAGGGCTTGTTTGGGGGTAAGGGATTTCAGGGCAATATAAATAAAGGCAATGGAGAGAATTTGGACGGGCCAAAAGTTATAAGGGGCAAAACTAAAAGGCAGTAGGGCGCCGGCAATCAGGGCAAAAAAATGGCCCAGATATCCTGGGCCAGTCATCCATTTTGTATCAAAACCCATGGGGATTATTCTTCTTCTTTTTTATGTTTGGTTACTTGTAACAAATGAATTTGGCGATTGTTGCCGTTCACCACTTTAAATTCATAACCATCAATTAAGATGCATTCGTCACATTCTGGCAAACGGCCAAATTTGCCCATGACGATACCACCTATGGTGTCGAATTCGAAATCCTCGAACCTGGTGCCGAAACTTTCATTAAAGTCTTCAATGGAGGTGAGGGCTTTTACCATATAGGTGTCATCGTCCACCTGCTTGATGAAGCTGTCTTCTTCATCAAAGTCATGTTCGTCCTCAATGTCCCCAACGATTTGCTCCAGTACGTCTTCGATGGTTACTAAACCTGCGATGCCGCCGTATTCGTCAATCACAATGGCCATGTGGTTACGGGTGGCACGAAATTCTTTAAGTAACACATTCAAGCGCTTACTTTCCGGCACAAAGGTTACCGGACGCAGAATTTCTTTGATGCGGAAGTGGTCGGTGTTTTGTTCTAACACCAAGCCCAATAAATCTTTGGCTAATAAAATACCCAGTACTTCATCGTCGTTTTCGCCCAATACCGGAAAGCGCGAGTGAGCGCTTTCAATGATTAGGGGTAAGAAAT
>JBFEWA010000046.1:0-13458 GCA_041546605.1 Bermanella sp. | reverse complement strand
TTGCACCTTGCCCCCTCACCAGCCCCATGAGCACAGCCAAATTGGCCAAGGCTAAACGTTTTTGTTGGGTATTAAGTGCATCAAAAATCAGACGCTCATAGGCATGATGAAATGAACTGCGCCCAGCCGCATTGTATCCACCAAAGCCCACGATCAAGGGTAAACTGGCCATAACCTTTCCTTAATATTCACGATTAAGGGCAGTTTAGTGGGAAGTTAATTTTATATATTTGCAAGTCTCGCCACATAATAAGCGGATTCAGACAGCCACGCTTTTACAGCTAATATAAGGCATTGAAAGGGTCTTATAGGCCCCGTAGAATCGAGTCTTGAGTTATTTAAGCCACAAATCATGCTTTTTAGGCCAAGCCCACTATGAACCACATTACCTTCTTTTGTTGCGACCAAATGCTGGCCACAAGCATGACTCTTCCCATCGAAATGCTGCGCGCAGGGGAAAACGCAGCCAAGGTGCAAGACAGAGAGCTCGAACCTCTGAACATTGTCTCGGCAGGGCTGACCCAACAACCCGTGCAAACCGCCGCAGGCTTTAGTCTCACGCCAGATCACACCATAGATGAGATCACCCATACTGATATTCTGTTCCTGCCTGCTCTTTGGCGTAACCCTAAATCCTCATTACGCCAACATCCAAAGCTTATTCAATGGATACAACAACTGCACAAGCAAGGCACCCTTATATGCAGTGTGGGCATTGGTGTGAGCTTTCTTGCAGAGACTGGTTTATTGAACGGCAAGGCGGCCACCACGCATTGGTACTACTTTGACCGTTTTCAAAAAGATTACCCAGAGATTCAACTCAAGCGACAACACTTCATCGTGCAATCCGGTAATTTATTCACCGCTGCCAGTGTGAACGCCTTAGCTGATTTGACTGTGTACTTATTACAAAGAACCTATAACAAATTGGTCGCCATGCATGTGGAGCGTCACTTTTCCCACGAGGTACGCAAAGCCTATAGCAGCACAAGTTTTGTGAACGAACATAGCCAGCACCCAGATGAAGACATCATCCAGGTTCAAGTATGGTTACAGGATCACTTTAACGAAGACACCACCATGCAAGCCTTGGCGGATCGGTTTGATTTAAGTTTAAGGACACTCAATCGTCGCTTTAAAAGCGCCACTGGCATTACGCCCTTAACTTATTTACAGCAATTACGCATAGATGGAGCAAAAGATTTACTCAAAAACAGCAACCTCTCCATTTGTGAAGTGGCCAGCAGTGTGGGCTATCACGACCTTTCCCACTTTAATCGCTTATTTAAGCGCTTATTAGCCACCACGCCCAAAAAATATCGCAACATGGTGAGAGCCAAATTATTCAGCCCTCAATAACTAAAACACTCGACCGCGCAGGGCTTTTGTTTGCCCATGCTTTTTCTTTTTATCCATACGTTTCACTTGAGATGAACGCGAAGGTTTCGTGGGCTTTCTTGCTTTTTGCACCACATTCACCTGGCGAATGAGCGCGGCCAAACGTTCCAATGCCGCTTGTCGATTTAATTCTTGGCTGCGATGTTCTTGACTTTTAATCACAATGCAGCCGTCTTTCGTTAGGCGATAATCACTCAATGCCAACAATTTTTCCTTATAAAACTCAGGCAAGCTAGACGCCCGAATATCAAAGCGCAAGTGAATCGCACTGGAAACCTTATTGACATTCTGACCACCGGCACCCTGTGCGCGTATGGCCTGCAACTCGATTTCAGAGGAAGGTATGGAAACGTGATTGGAAATAAACAGCATGCCAAGCCTGAAACGTAAAAGAACAAGCTTAGCATACTAGGAGCAAAGAAATGAGGGCTTAAAAAGAATACTTTAATGCCACATACAATCGATCTTGATCATCGTACATACCATGTAGGGTTGTTTCTGGCCCATCAAAGTTAATTACACCTCCTTCCACCGTACTATTATTAAACCAGTCATACCTGACTAAGAACTTTAGCATCGTACTAGACGCATCCTGATAGTTATAAAGACATAACACGGAAGATGTGAGTCTTAGTCGGCTCCACTGCTTTTCAACAAAGACAGAAGCACTGGTAATACGATCATTTGACGTGAATTCATCACTCACATTCAGATATTGGCTAACAGCCCCTTGTAGATTGAATGTCCACTCATTCTCCTGAATATCCAAACCCACTAGTGCATCCACTTTTTGAATGGTGTCATAACGAGTTGTTAACTGAATGGTTTCTTGCGGGTAATAGGCTAAATCCGAGCGCAAAACACCAAACTCAATGGGCCTTGCAAAAGACAGTGCCAATAACTGCCTACGAATTAACTCACCGGATAACTCATTAGCGTTATTTAATTCATACTTAGGGTCAGGGTCATAACCATCAAATCCATACAGATCTAAATCCGTACCATCGAGGAACCATCGCATTCTAATGCCCACATCAGGGGATAAATCGTCAGTCTTGACTTGAACCCCTTGAGGATAAGCATCCACAGTGAAATCCGTATCAGCAGGCGCGTACTGGGTTTGCTTATGTTCAAACGCCGTAATGACTTGTAGCTCCATATCATCTCGATAATGTTCAATGACCAACATATTTCTGGGCTGACGACCCAATGCATAATCATCAATATAGGTGAGTAGGCCTTCTCTCAAGTCCAACGGATTAATGACATCCACTATTCGGAAATAATCCCCCTTCCCCCAAGCAACCTGCTGGCTACCTAACTTATACAACCAATTGGATGCGTCATAACTGAAAATCCACTCCCTTAATTCAGCATCCCATTGCATGTCTTCGCGAACAGATTTGTTTGCATCTGCATATTGGCCTCGATATTTAAAATAGCTCACACTATCGAATTTAAAATCATTTCGAGACCAGTCTATTTCAAATCGCGCATCCATTTGTTCACGCAAGTTTGCAGTATTGTTGTCATCAATGGTGCGCTCTTGATAATTCAATCGCGCATAACCTTTGCTATTAATATCCTCCACCCAGGATTCAGCAAACACCTGGATACAAAAGAATAAGAAAGGTAGAATCAATAAAACCCTGAGCATCTGCATAAGATCAATCTAAGCCCTTGCGCAAAGTACGTTGATTAAACAAGCCATCCTTTAATGCTTGATTGTATTGCGTATTTTTACGGACAAGACGGGTATTCCCCCCATCCACTAAATTATCCATCTTGGCCTCTAAAACCGTCCAAAACCCATCAACCTTTTCAAGCTCCACCACTTCGAACACTTTAATCAAGCGGCCTTGACGATAAATCTCATCTTTTAAGATGATATTTTTGTCCGTATCTATATGCACAATGCGCTTACTGTATCCAGTTCTTGGATTTTCAAGACCTGATTCAGTGGTCGCCTCGATCACACTCACACTGCCCTGTGTTTGCTTGATTTTATACTGATAATCAGACAAGCGCATACGCTCGATATCGGCAAATGAAAAATCCGTACCTAAGAATGGACCCTCTTTCGAATTAGTGGCGATTCGTTTTACCTTTCTTAATGCAGGCAAATATAACCACTGATCATCGTCTTTATTTTCTTTCTCCGCATAACTGTACATTAACAAGCCCGTTCCAGCCGTATTACTAGGTGCGGTAAAATACAACAATCCCTTTCTTTCATCCCCAAACTCTTTTTCATACATTTTTAAAGAGCGAGTACGTACAAACCCATCCGACATGGTTTGTATAAGTTCCACATCCGAAAAACGATCCGCACCTTGATCACGATATTTGACATCCTGCATGATTTTTAATGCGTCTTGCGTCGCAGAGCTAAGATGAGATAACGCGAGGAATAATACAAAAACAATACCTTTCAAAATATTCATAAAAACTCCTAAGTTGATTGACGGCAATCTATTACCTGATACGTTTGCTCGCTGGCCTTCCACTGCCGAATAAGCTGAGACTCAAAAAATGAAGTATCCATTTTACTTAATTCACCTTGCTGCATACGTACAAGCTTAAGTTTTTTAAAACTAGGGGTTGCTAAGTCATGTAAATGTCGGCTTCTCACACTCTCAGCAATCATATACAACTGTTCAATTTCTGAAGAGTCACCAACATTAACCGGCTGCTGCATCATAGATTGTTTAAGATAACCGATTAAATCCGTAGCACTGTAGGCCACAAGAGCTTGTTTTTGCGTGGACTGAGTTAATGCTAACAAGCGTTGATAAAGATCACTGACATCATGATGATGACTGGTCAAAGACCACTCTTCATAAGTAGTTTGATCTAAAGCCCCAGCATTTAATTTTCTTTGACACTGTTGGTTTTCACCCAACACACTCATTACTTGATCAAATACACGTTGATATGTATTTGGAGATAAGGACTGATTCAACCTCAACCATAGATGTAGCTGATTACCTTGTGGATCTGCCAATTTATCGTGGAGCAAGGGATGTGAGTTAACCAAGGCTTTCAATGTACTCAAGCCATCTTGAGTCATTTCCCTTTTTTCCACTAAACGTCGAAATCGAACTTCATCCCCTTGTGGCACAATGATATTTTCTGTTGAAAGACTATCAATGGACTGAAACAAAGGCTCATTCTTATTATCCCTAATGGCTAATAAGCGTTCGGTTTTTGTGACAAGATCAAGCAGTGTCTCTTTATGATAAACCCCTTTCTTTGGGAAATAAGAGACGACCAAAAGGTCATCTCCTTTTGCCCATGCATCGGATAATCCAAGGCAAATTAGCAATTGAAGCAATAATGCGCGCTTAAACATTGACTTCTTGCCCAACTGTTTCTTCCGCACTTTCTTCTTTTTGCACCACAGACACCACAACAGATGGCAACACTAGCAAAGAGAAAATAGCACTTAAAAACATCGTAATAGAGATGAAATATCCAAGATTAATAAGCGCTTGATAGCCTGACAGGGTTAACACCAAGAAACCAAAACCCAAAGCCAAGGTATTAATCAAAATTGGTTTTGCACATTTATCTAAAGCTTCTTGAATACGCGCCAATTTCGACTGCGCTGTACTGGCTTTTAATGCCGCTATGATATGTATGGAATAATCGATACCGATACCAAATGAAATAGCGGCGATAATAGATGTTCCGATATCTAGGTTAGTTCCAGTTAATGCCATGATTGAAAACACACCGAGTAGTGTCAAAATCAAAGGCAGAGGTACCATGAAGCCAATACTTGGAGAGCGGAAAATCGCCATTACCACTAACGTGATTAACACACTGGCTAAAATTAAGCTGGCAACCTGCCCCCAAACAACGGCATTGGTGGTGGCTACTAATATCTCGCCATAACCAGAGATACGCACTTTTGTTCCCGTAGGTAAGACACTGGCTGCATAAGACAAGATATCTTCCATGATCACACCCACTTCCGACGATTTATCTGAATGTAAAATAGCCAACACCCGAGCATTTTGATAACGGCGATCGACCACATCGAACAAATCACGACCATTACCATTTTCATACAGCAAATAATATTGAGAGATTAACTCTACGCTCAAGTCATCTGGTAATGCATAGGCTTGCGTGGATAAATCATTATTCAGTGCTTGATTTAACCGCTTAATAAAATCAGGTAGACCATAGGTGTAACCCACTAAATCATGAGATTTAAGGCGATTCTCAATAAGCTCTAGTGCATACACATATTCACTTTGTTTGAATGCATCCACTTCATTGGTTTCGACCATAATACTAATGGGTGTGGTGCCGCCAAAATGTTGATTCAATGCCTTATCATCAACACGAATCTGGCTGTCTTCCTCAAAATAACCAATTACTTGGTTATCCACTTTAAGTTGCTGAGTAATAATCGCCCCACAAATCACAATTAGAACCAATGTGAATGCAATGGCCGGCTTGGCATATTTTGCGATTGATGCAAACGCAGTCAGGCCGCCACCCATGCGATCGCTGGCTAACAAACCCCATTTTGGCGGCTGCGCTTTCCACAAAACCAACATGGTAGGCAGAAAGAAAATGGTGATAACCCAAGCGAGAATGACACCAATACCTACGAACACACCAAATTCCTTAATAAAGGTCACCTCAGTCCAAGCAAGTGAGGCAAAACCTAATGCGGTTGTAATAGTGGTAATTAACATCGGCCAGAACAATTGCTTAATGGCTTGAGAAGCGGCTTGTGAGCGCTGCTGACGATCTGCATTTTTTGGTAAATGACGGTAGTAATCCGATAGAAAATGAATCGCGTCACAAACTGCAATGGCAATAATGAATACAGGCAACATGGAGGTAATAATATTCTGTTTTACTCCCATGGCACTCATTACCGCCAGCGTCCAAATTAAACTAATAATGGCAATTAACATGGGGATCACCATGCCTTGAATGCGCCCAAAGCTAATGAACAACACAAAAAGAATAACAAGCAATACACCTGGCAAAAGTGTTTGGTTATCTTTTTCCATATTCGATGCGGTTTCAGCCGCAATCATTGGAGGTCCGCTTAAATGCACGTTGTTACCAGCAAGATCCGTCTTACTAACTATGTTATTGATTTCTTGGAAAGCCAATAGCATTGAAGGCGAGTCATCTTCCGCAATATTAAACTCCACTTGAATGCTGGTAGCACCTGCATCTTTGGCGATAAGACCATCAATGTACAAAGGGTTACTCATAACCTCTTGCTTAAGTTCTGAAACCGTTGGATCAGCTGACTTACGATTCATCAATGGGTGAATATCGATACCATCTACGGTCGGCGTGATATTCTCCATGGTCACTAAGGATCTGACTTTTTTAACTGGATTCAGATGGACCAGAAGTGTCTGGAACTGCTGTAACTCTGAGTCAGATAACAGTCCTTCAGCTTTCAATGAAAGCATTAATCCTTTTAAGCGATAGACATCATTAGAGGCCAGATCATTTTGTTTTAGCTCACCAACTAAATCTGCTGCACTGTCGGATTTACTGGCCACAATGTCTAAAAATATTTCGTCCTGCGGCGTAATCAATGTCATGTTATTGAAATCATGACTCAGAGCTTTCACCACATTTAGTGTGCGTTCATTGAAAACATCACCATCTGGATTGACCACAGCAATAAATGCTTGCTCACCAGTGGCACTAAATAGCGCTTTATTTTCATGATCCGCCACACGGCTAGGGTGATCATGTCCAATCATGTAAGGCGTTGCATTAATTTGTAGTTTACCTGCACTGGCCAGTGCCAATAGCGTAATTGCAATAAACGCAACGATGACCAACCATGGTTTTTGATGCAATGCATTAGTTTTTTCAATCAAACTTTCGATACCTGTATGTGCTGACATTACACGGCCTCCGGCATTTGAGTCATGGAAGCATTTTCTTGCCAAGACAACTTAAGATTTTTATGCACTTTGGGGTTACTTTTAATATCACTTAAAATTGAATCCCAAATCACGCGTTTATGAATTTCTGTGGTGCCACCCGCAAACAGCAAACCTATAGCATCACGCATGAGTCGTTCATAATAGTTCTCACGGCGATAGCCATAATTCCCCAGTACACGCATAGCACTCAGTGAGGATTCGTGGAAGATTTCAGAAGAGTACATCTTGATAACAGAAGCCAATTTAGAGCAGTCTCGGCCTTGTTCAATCATATATAAAGCCTTGAATATCACGCCATTTAATAACTCTAACTTACTTTCGATATCCACTATGTATTGCTGAACATATTGGTTATCACCAATAGGGGTACCAAAGGCATGTCGTTCTTGAGAATATTGTGCACACTCTTTAACCAAAGGACGAATACAACCCGAAACCAATACACCAGTTAAGATGCGCTCAATAAGAAAGGAAAAATACAACACCGCTAATCCATTATCTTCTTCACTGACTAGATTACGGTGACTCAATTCCACATCATGAAAATCAATACTACCAATAGGTGTTCCACGATTCCCCATTAAACTGAACGGCTCTGACTGGGTAACCGAGGATTGATTAGTCTCCAAAATAAAACAAGAAATCGCTTTTTCTTTCTTGTCTTTCACCTTCGCAAAGGTCATACAAATATCTGCGATCGGTGCATTGGTGATGTTCCATTTTTTCCCATTCAAAACATAACCATCAACGGTTTTTTCCACTTGTGTTTTTATGGAGCGTACATCTGATCCGCATCCTTGCTCGGTAATAGCAAAGCACGCCAGCTTTTCACCTGAGATCAGACTTGGTAACCACTTTTCACATTGTTCGTGTGTTCCGTAGTTCACTAATGAGGATTGAACCAAAGCAACCTGTGCCACAAAGGTCACTAACACCCCCATATCTTGGCATCCCTCAGCAAACCCTTCTAAAGCTGCGGCAAAATCGGTAATAGATAATCCTGAGCCACCATATTGTTGCGGCATGCTCAAACCCAGCAATCCAGTTTCACCTACTTGGCGCCAAAGCGCTTTATCAAAACTGACATTTTCATCACGATACGCTGCTGACGGTCTCACTAGATCGCGACCTACCGCAAAATATCTCTGTTTTAACGCCTGTTGCTCTGTATTCCATTCCATAACGGCCTCCATTAGGCAAGCTCTGTCTGTGGTTTTGAGTTTGAGATTTGAGGAAACTTAAATGCTTTATAGGCTTGATAGAATTCTTTATCCGATAAGGCTAATAGTTCAGATGCTTGTTTGTTTTTTTCAACATTTATATCACCTATTGCAAACCAAAATGGTTTTACATCTCGACCCTGATAGCGACTAGCAAATAAATGATTTTTATCGATTACAACTTTTGACTCTGGCAATAGGACAGGATCAAACCCATACATTTCCAAGTTAGCCAACGTAACATTCGCTTCGCCATCACCAATCATGGCTTTGATGCCACTTTGTTCATTAGAAATAAGTGCATGGTAAGCATCTAAAAGCATCAACCCCACTCTTGATGCCAAGGTCTTATCTTCTACCTGGGTTTTCACGACACGACCTATCTCACGAATTTCAGATAACTTCATATCTGCTATGTCAGGAATAGATGCAAACAATGGTCGCCCAAATGCTTTTTCCACTGAATACTCAGGTCTTTGCTCATCGGAAAATTTTTTATCCGCCTCTGGCATCATCTTTAACGTGGAGTAACCCATCAATTTTCCTAAGGTTTTATCCAACACCAGAATATGAACGTCATCTTCGTGTAGTACAGACAATGGTTCATGATGCAATAAGGATTGCGCTGCAACAGCTTGGTTGATAAAACCTACCTTGGCATAGTGCACAAAGGCATAACGCAACAATTGTCGTTTGTGTTTTTCATTCAAATCACCATTGCGTATGGCCAAGCTGATAAGATTCTCAGAAGAGTTTATGTGTAGGTGAGGTTGCGATAGGTTTTCTGGAAGAAGATCAGGTAAGAAAGGTACTGAATAATGTTTTAAAGATCGATTTAAAAACTCACTATCTTCAATATGACAAGGCTCATTTTGCCAAGCTTTGATACCTTCTTGATAATGGGCTAGTTTTTCAGCATCTTCATATTCGCCCCTTATGACTTTCCAAACGTCAATTGTGTATTCATTTTTGACTGACCGGCCAGACAAGATATCAATCACCAATGCCGTTGTAATGGTGCCAAACAAGTTTGCCGCAATCCCTAATTGCGATGTGTAATCCTTCCCCTGCGTATGACGCTCAAGCTCTTCAAACATGGCCTGTGGAATTTCACTAATGGGCACTAAAAATGTACATACTTTCAATGGATCCATCGTAGCAACCATTTCAGCATTAATTTGATTATCGAATAAATCAAGTTCTGGGTTACGATAATCAAAGATAGGAATGTACTGTGTCGCCGCCATGTCATAACCACAAATCACGGCTTTTTTCTTGGCGTGACTGACTTCGTGTAATAAAAACTTCATTTCCAAGCCAGATCGACCGGTTACATCCACCGCATCAATTACAATGTCTGCACGCTCAACAAAGTCATCCACGTTATCTGGGGTGATGCCGATATTGCAGACTTCGATTTTGACAAAGGGATTAATGGCGTGGCAGCGCTCTTGAAAAACAATGGGTTTATAACGATCGACATCATCTAGCACCATGTTTTGGCGATTCGCGTTATTAAGGTCATAGCGGCCGTTATCCACCAATATCAAATTTTCAGCGCCGCTTCTCACCAGCAATTCAATGACACTGCCACCGGTTGATCCACACCCTGCAATCAAGATCACGGATTCCCTTAGAGTTTTTTGATCAGCATCGTTTATAAAACCTGCGTTTCTAAGTGTGAATTCTTTATAAAATTCTTCTCTATTAAATTCCGTCACCGTATTTCCCATATTTATTAATCAGTAAAAATTTGAGGTGGCGTGACTTTACGAAGATTTTTAATGACACAACAAGGCTTACATCTTTTATGGCGTCATGGATTTAAAGCTAAGTATGTGAAATATGGCCTAGGAATTTTTAAAAGATAGGGCTATGCTTAGGCTCGTCATACAGGCTCTAGTAATACTTTATTACTAGATTTAGATGCATTCATTTTATTGGTTTATCTGAATAACTCATCTAAGAGGTAGGAAAACATGAAGGCTCGAGAGCTGATTTCAATCTTAGAGCAATATGATGACGACATGGATGTGTCGGTTTCTTTTTCTGATCAAACCGAGACGCCAATTCATATCACCAGTTGTGACGCAATTCAAACTCGTTGCTATCAAAATCTTGTGGAACTCTCTCCTGAGGGTTTATTAGTGTTAAACGCGCAGCATCAAATCAGCTACATGAATCCCTTTTTGGTAAAAAAGCTGGGGAGCAATGATGATTCGTTATTCTTTAAACCCATACATCAACTGTTATCGATAGAAGATCATTGTGTACTAGACAAAGCATTATCATCTCTACAGAACAAGCAATTAGAATTCGTCTCTCTGCCTATATTGAAAGCGAATGGTGAAAATTTTTGGGCGCGCATCTCCATGACCAAAATACCAAGCTCTGATAATAGCTATCGTGGGGCTATTCTTACCATTACCGATACCAGTGAGCGTCAAAAATTACTAGAGAAAAATACCTCTGATACACTGGATCACAAAGTGGGCCGTATTCCGGACCACATCAACCAGCTCAAGCAAACCAAATCATTACTGCTAGAAGAAAAAGCTACCTTAGAAAGCACATTACGAATTGAAGCGACCCCTTATTGGCATCAAGAGAAATACCTGTATTTAATTTATCCGAAAAAAGATGGCAAACGTGTACGAGAATACATAGGCACTAAAAAGCAAAAAGTCGAAGATGCGCTAAACGCCATTAAGCGTGGTAAGCGTTATCGTAAAATATGTGATGAATTAGCAGACATTGACCAGCAACTGCGTACTGCAACATTCAAACTGGACAGTTTTTTATGGGAGCTGGCAAAGCTTCCCCCAAATTTACACAAAACCCTTAATTAATATTTCATCCATAAAAAAACCTGCATTGCGCAGGTTTTTTATTTATCACTGATTTTAAAAAGTTATGCTTTCTTGCAATACTCAGAGATGATTACAATCTGAGAACCGTTCACTTTACCTTCAATGTGCTTAGGGTTGCTGGTCAACGAAATGTTTTTAACCAAGGTGCCTTGCTTAGCTGTGAAGTTTGCGCCTTTCACCACCAAGTCTTTAACTAGTGTGACGCTATCACCCGCTTGTAAAACCGCTTTATTCACATCATAGGTGGGTTCTGCATCTTCATCCGGCAAACCCAACTTAGCCCATTTCTCTACTTCTGGGTCAAGGTACAACATATCCAAACTGTCTTGCGCCCAAGTTTCGCCTTTCGCAATTAAGGCAAATAACTGACGATAGGCGGTTACCTGCACGGCTGGTTCTTGATTCCACATGCTGTCATTCAAACAACGCCAATGGTTCACATCCATGGTGCTTGGATCTTCCATTTGGCCCTTACAGGTCTCACATACGATGATGCTCTTGTCTAACGTGCCATCAGATGGCTCAACTGCCATAGGAGCAAGGGCGTCAGTGGCGCCGCATAATTCACACTGGTTACCACTTCGTTGTAATAAAGCTTGTTCAATACTCATTGCTATTCACATATAGACCCACTAAAAGAGTGGGAATTATGCCGCAAATCCACCAAAAAATCTTAAGCATGGGAATATTTAGTAGGAATATTTGTAATCCAGTCCCCCCTAAGCCATCGTATAAGGCACACACACACTAATAAGAACGAATATGATTACCCTACATCACCTTAATAACTCTCGCTCGCAGCGAGTTATCTGGCTACTAGAAGAACTGAATATTGATTACAAAATCGAATTCTACCAACGGGACCCCATTACTATTTTGGCTCCACAAAGCTTAAAAAACGTACACCCTCTGGGGAAAAGCCCTGTCATCACTGACGACAGTACCGGTGTCACCTTGGCAGAGAGCGGTGCCATCATTGAATATTTAATTGCTCAATACGGACCTCATTTCAAACCAGAGCAAGGTACCCCCATGTATTGGCAATACCTTTACTGGCTGCACTTTAGTGAAGGTTCTCTCATGTCGCCTTTGGTGATGCGCTTGGTTTTCATGAAGATGCAGACAGCCCCTATGCCATTCTTCATTAAGCCCATAGCCAAGATGCTATCTAACAAGGTGATGCAAAGCTTCATCGCTCCTAATTTGAAAAATCAGCTGGCCTATATTGAGCAACATTTAGCCAGCAATACTTGGTTTTGTGGGGAGCAGCTAACCGGAGCGGATTTTCAGATGAGCTTTCCACTAGAAGCCTCTGTGGCCAGAGGCCTCATCAATGAACAGTACCCTCATATCCTAAGATACGTGAAAGCCTTCCAAGCACGCCCAGCTTATCAAGCAGGGCTGGCCAAAGGTGGCGATTACGATTACGCCTAACCACCCCTACCAACAGGCCATGTATGAACCGCAATCATGGCCTGTTGTGTTTTTATCAATACCCATCACTTAACCCCTTTGCTAAAATTCCGCCTTATTTTCTCTAGGTGGACCCCATGACTCAGGCACAAAGCGTTTTAGCGGTGAACAATGATCTTCCTATCCGCACTGACAAGCCCGTTCACAGAGGTAAGGTACGCAGTGTTTACTGGTTAACAGCCGAAGACAGTGCCCGTTTGATCAAAGAAAAAGGCTATGACGTGGCCCCTGATGCCCCTTTGGCCATCATGGTGATCAGCGATCGCATCAGTGCGTTTGACTGCATTTGGCATGGTGAAGGTGGCCTACAAGGTATTCCAGGCAAAGGGGCGGCGTTGAATGCCATTTCCAATCACTGGTTCCAGCTATTTAAAGATCAAGGTCTCGCCGACAGCCACATCTTAGATATTCCACACCCATTTGTATGGATCGTACAAAAAGCACGCCCTGTCATGATCGAAGCAATTTGTCGTTCATACATCACAGGCAGCATGTGGCGCGCCTACAGCAAAGGGGAGCGTAATTTTTGTGGCATTCAATTGCCAGAAGGCTTAG
>JBFEWA010000116.1:0-8469 GCA_041546605.1 Bermanella sp. | reverse complement strand
CTTCAAGCAGAAAATGGGGTATCGAATTCTGGGTTATTATTAGCAGATGAGGCTGCCAGTATCATATCTGGAACGGCATTAGAAAATAAAGATAGCGGAGTTATTTACACTGGCGGAGACCTAGTGATAACGGCAGAAGAATCTATTTCTAATAGCCATGCCACTATTCAATCCTCTAGCAATATCACTTTAAACTCAGCATCTCTAATCAACGATAGTGGTGCATTGATTTTTTCTAAGAATAATAATCTAAATATCACGGCTGGCGTTATCAATAACAGTGCAGTAATTGCAGCCAATAATGTGAATCTAGCAGTTGAGAATTTATCCAACTCAGGTGATCAAGCTCAAATACAAGCTGGGCAGAACTTATCAATTGATGCCACTAATCAGATCGAAAATAGTCATGGTTCATTAATATATTCTCAGGATACGATTAAACTAGACTCAGTAAATGCGGTTTCAAATTCAGCTGAAATCCAAGCTACAAACGATATATCAATAACGGCGTTGTATTTTGATAATGCGGCTACGGGCAGTATCAAATCATATGCTGGTATTCTATCTGTAGATACAGATACTATTGAAAACTTAGGTTTTGTATCTGCTTATAGTGCGTATTTTGATTCAAAAGTATTTTCTAACTTGGGGTTAAGCGCCCAAGTTCAATCACAGTATGTTTTATCCATTAATGTAACGCAAGATGAACTAAATAACACAGGTGGTGCAACTCTATATTCTCAGGGCTCAATGGCTTTAACCGCTAATGGCCCATTAAATAATACTGATTCGGTTATACAGGCGGCTGGTAATGTCAGCCTTCAAGCGGATGCTTTAAATAATACATCCAATGCCATTGTGTTAAGTCAATCAGGCGAACTTGATATTGAAGTTAATAGTGTTAATAACCTAGGTGTATTAGCAGGTAATTCAGTAACGATTAATGCAAACCAAATGCTTAATTCGGGTATCAATGCCCGAGTGCAAGCAGGCGAAGATTTAACCATTATCTTAGATGAAGGTGATTTAGATAATCAAAACGGTGGCATGTTATTTAGTTTTGCCGATATGCTGCTTAATATTTTTGGTTTAATCGATAACCAAGATGCTGTAATTCGATCTGGTGGCAATATCAAAGTTGCTGCTGATGGAATTTTGAATAACTCGGGCGCAACTGTTTCTACGCAAAGTGGTTTATTAGATGTCGATGTAGCAGATGTTAACAACAACGGGTTGTTACAAGGCAATAATATCGACATTGATACTCAAACCTTTTCTAACTCTGGCAGTAATGCCCAAATTCAAGCAGTCACTGATCTCGAATTAGATGTTACAAATGGTGATGTAGTGAATAGCAGTAATGCTGTTATTTACGCTGGAAATGACATCACGATTGATACGCCAAATAATATTATTAATCAGCAGGCAAGTATTCAGGCTGGAAATAACATTACACTTGTATCGAATGAATTAAATAATGATGTCGATGGGATTCTTTTATCTAAAGAGGGGGTATTAACGGCAACAAACAATAGTCTTAATAATTCAGGCACAATTGCTGGAAATGACATTACTCTTAATACCCATAGTTTCTCAAATACGGGTTCAGCGGCATTAATTCAAGCCAGTAACAAATTAGACGTTAATACTAACGATGCAGACATCAGTAATGCTTCAGGTGCTACATTATTTGGTTTTAATGAGCTGATATTAACCACAACTCAAGCCATTAAAAATATTGGCTCCTATATTCAGTCTGCATGGGATATCACATTAAATGCATTATCACTAGATAACGATGCTGATGCATCGATTATTGCTCCAGGCGGCACATTAGATGTCAATGTCACAAGCCTGGTAAACCAAGGTTTATTATTTGCTGATGATCTAGATGTTGATTCCACTAATTTTTCTAACACTGGCCAATCTGCCAAAATTCAAGCGAGCACTAATCTAGATATTAATAATACCAACCATATTTACAATCAATCTGGTGCGTTAATTTATAGTGCGGGTAATGCAGCCTTAACAACAAGTAATAACTTTTATAACGCCTCTTCTACTGCTGAAGCAGGGTTTAACTTAACTGTTACAGCTGCCCTAACTCAGAATCATCAATTAGCAGGGTTGGAAGAAAGCTATCTTTACTCGGGTAATCATATGATTCTGAGTGGGAATGTATTCAATCATAACTCGAACATTCAATCTGACCGTGACTTAACAATTCAAAATGGCTATTTCACCAATAATGAAAATGGAGCAGTTAAAGCAAAAAATGGCACTGCAACGTTTTCTGTAAACAATTGGAATAACTATGGTTTTGTTGGAGCGAATACATTAGATGTAAATGCAAGCAGTATCTTGAATCAAGGCGATCAAGCTTTGGTATTGGCGGGAACTTCTTTTGGGTTTGCCAGTAGTGGAGGGTTGATCAATAAAGCTGGCGGTGTAATTTACAGCTTTGGTAGTGGTGATTTTGATGTTAGTAGCACGCTATTAAACGAATCATCCTTTATTGAAACAGGGGAGCAACTAGACCTTAAAGCCGGAACGCTGATTAATAGGCGTGATGTTTTCCAATTATCTTCTTCTAGTGAAGTTACTGATAGTGCAACGAACAAGGCAATTAATAGGACGGACTTACCAAATCCACCTGCATCAAATCGATTCTGGTATGCGAATATTACTTATACCGAAACAACAGAGACCCCGTATGTATTAAAGGCTGGTGTTGAGAGCACAATATTGTCTGGTGGATCTATGATCCTGAATACAACAGGGGATATTCATAATCAATACGCTACTATCTCGGCAGCAGGAAATTTACATATCCAAGCAAGAAATTTATATAATGCAGAAGCCAGAAGAGATGTTGTAGTTACAACAACAGGAACCTATAAATGGGGTACATGGAAAAAGTGTGGTGATCACGAAACCTGTGGCCATAAAAATCGTACGCATCATTCACAAGACTTTACTGATGTAGATAAAACAGAAGTGCTTTTAGCGTCTTCAACATTGACTGCTGGAGGTACCTTTTCCGGAAGTTTTTCAAGCTTAGAAAATGGTACGGTACAATCCATTAAAGATCGCAGCAGCGAAGAAGTGGCGATCAAGGACGCTGATTCAACCCTAGTTGATAACACGGTTGCCAGTGAAACCTTACCAGATACCCCAACGGATGGTGTGACGGATTTAGGCTCTAATCCAAATCAAGTGGCCAGCGCTGCGAATCAGGAAGATCCATTAATAATAGAGTTAGAGGAAATTGATCCATCTAAGCTATCGGCTGATCTGTCTGATACCACATTGGATGATCTAACCAGCAGTGCATTGTTCTCACAAGTAGAAAACTCTGATCATAACTATTTGATCGAAACCAACCCCAATTTTACTGATTATCAGAATTTCATTTCATCCGACTATATGTTGGAAAAAATGGGGTTAGATACAACGGACGATGCGACTTCTCGCTTAGGTGATGGCTATTTAGAACAAAAATTAGTTCGGGATCAAATTATCGACTTAACCGGTGGTCAGTATATAAATGACGCAACGGATACCGAGAGTCAGTACATTCAATTAATGGACAACGCTTTAAAGGCTTATGAAGATTATCAGTTATCTCCTGGAGTCGCATTAACCGCTGAGCAAATTGCCAGTTTGGATCAGCCAATTGTTTGGATGGTTGAGCAAGAGTTTGTAACGGCTAATGGTGTTCAAACAGCCTTAGTGCCAAAAGTATATTTCACTAATGCTATGCAAGCATTACTGCGTGAAGACGGAGCCCTTATCGCAGCGGATAGCATTGACTTAGATGTAGAAGAAACGCTGGCTAATGCTGGCACCATCAAAGCAAAAGAAAAATTAAAGTTAAAAGCTAAAGATATTGAAAGTACAGGTCAACTTAAAGCCATCAAAGAAGTTAACCTAATCGCTGAACGTGACATTATTAATCAAAGCGGTTTGATTGAAGGTGGTAGGGTTAATATTAATGCCGGTCGTGATTTTATTAATGAAACCCATGTGGATTTGATTACCTTTGACGGCCCCAACTTTCATGCAACACAATCTATTGTGGGAGATACCGCTAGCATCAATGCCAATAGCTTGTCCATTTTTGCAGGTAATGATGTTGAGTTAATCGGTAGTCAGCTAGATGTGAAGAAGGATATGGTGGTTCGAGCCGTTAATGACATTACCATTTCTACATCTAAGATCATTGAAGAAGCCATTAATGGCAATTACTACAATGTGTCTTCAACAGAGCATATCACAACGGAAATAGGTGCCGGTACGGTTCTTATGTTGGCTGGTGGTACATTTTCATCTGAAGGTGCAAACATTCAAGCCAAGGGCGATGTGACCATTGATGCGAAAGATATCCAGCTATTAGCGGTTAAAAATACGCAAGACAAAGACGTATTCCATAATTATGGCGGTGGCGATACTGAGCGCCGACAATCACATAATGAAACTGTAATAGGCACGCAATTAAATACCACGGGCGTTTTACGTTTAAGCAGTGAATCCGATATTTTATCGAAAGGCTCGCAACTGTCTGGCCGAGAAGGTATTGCCCTAGATGCCGCAGGCAATATCACGTTAGCCACCGAAATGGCCCACAATACAAGCCGTGTTGATAAAACCTCTAAAAGCTCTGGCGTAACAGGAAGTACTCGCAGGGCCTCTACCAGCATTTCTGAATCCCTTGAGCATACAGGTTCAGAGTTAACCAGTAATGGCAATATCGTTATGTCTTCCGGTGGCAATGTGACATTGATTGGTAGCGCCCTAGACGCAGGCCAGAGTATTGGTGTTGAGGCAGCTGGAGATATATTAGTGTCTGCTGCCATTAATGAAAGCTTTGAATCCTATAGCAAAACCAAAAAAGGCAGCTTCACCCAAAGCGCTAAAAATACAGGCTCAAGTACCCAAAGAGCCGTTGCAACAAGTCTAAGTGCTGACGGAAATATGAGCATTAACAGTGGCGGTAACATTGCCATTGAAGGCTCTAATCTTTCAGCGGCTGAAATGTTAAAAATTGGCAATGAAACGCTAGCCAAAGACGAAAGCGGTCATGCATTGACCAACGAACAAGGTCAATACGTCAATGCTAACGGTGAACAGGTGGGCAACGTCACTGTAACGTCTGTTGAGTTGAAAAATGAATCTTGGCATGAGGAATCTTCAGGCTTACGTGGACCATTAAAAGATCTCGCCAAAGGCATCTCAGCCGTGGCTGGTATGCATGGCATTGATATGGAAATCGAAGTGGGTCGCAGCACATCAGATCGCACTAATGAAACCATTCAACAAGGTTCAAACATTGATGCTAAGAACCTGGCTGTTGATGTTAAAGGCGATGTCGCCATTATTGGCTCCAATGTTAACGTTGAAGATCTCGCTCAAATTAAGGCGAATCGTCTAACACTTGATGCCGCACAAGAAAGCCGTACAGAACAACATTCTGAAAGCGTTGAAACGGTATCCAGCAAAGGCCCAAGCCTAGGTGAAAACGAAGTTTCAGTGGCCTCGTTAGAAAATATCGATACCACCACAACCACCACAACCACCACAACAACATGGAAAGGCTCCACACTGAATGTGGGAAGGTTAGACCTCGAAACCACAGAAGAAGTGGCCGTCATCAGCAGTGATATTTCGGTTGCTGGCGACTCTCGTATCAAAGCTAAAGACATCCTTTTGGGTGGCCGACAAGACACCACAGAAACTACCACCGAAAATAAAGAAGTCATTGAAACCGTCACCGTGGGCGTGAAAAACGCCTACGTTGATACGGTACAAGCCATAAAAGATTTGAACGCCGCTAAAAATGCGGTTCGAGATGCAGAAGATGCCTACCAAGACGCGCGAAATAAAGTCGAAGCGGGCTTAATGCCAGAAAGCGAACTGCGCTATTTCGAGCTTAATGTGACAGCTGCCACCGCTAATGTTGCCAATGCGACATTGGCTGTTGCCTCGGCAGGGGCAACCGCAGCGGCGAGCACCGGCACAGGCGGCTTTTATGCCACTGGCACCGCCAGCGTTGAAACCAATACATCCACAACCACCACAACGGATCAAACTTGGAATGGTTCAAGCTTAAACATTGGCGGTAACGCCAGTTTGCAGGCGGACAATCAAATCCAAATTACAGGCAGTGATGTGGCTGTGGCAGGGCATCTAGATTTAGACGCCAAAGACATCCAGCTATTGGCGGGTGAAAACACAAGTAAAACCACGAGTGAAAGCAGCAGCTATACAGAAACTGCAACAGTGTCTATCAAAGCCCCCGATGCTGGCGGTACTAACTTCAGTGGCAGCCTAAGCGCTCAAGAATCCGAAAGCACCAGTGAATCCACTTACTACACCAATACGCAAATCGTAGCGGGCTCACTGAGTAGTGACAGTGAAAACCTAACCCTATCCGGTGCCAATGTGGATGCGGGCGTGGTGGACATTACCACTGATACTTTATTAGTCGAAAGCCTACAAAACACGTCAACCTCTAACAGCAAAAGCCAAGGCGCCAACGTCGGCATCGGGGGCAATGGACTTCCAACTTCTGGCGGCGTGAACTATCAACAATCTGAATCCAGCACCGCATGGGTTGACCAGCAATCTGGCATCACCGGCGGCGACGTCACCATTAAAGCCAAAGACACCACCTTAAAAGGTGGCCTCATAGCGGCGGTTGATGAAAGTGGTAACGGTAACGGCCAACTAAGCTTTGCTACAGAAACGCTAACCGTTGAAGACATTCAAGATCACAGCACCTCAAGCGATAAGGGCTTTAGCCTAAACACGGGCTCCGGCTCCACCACAGTGGGTGCAAACTACTCAGGCCACGATACCGAACAAATCACCAAAGCCACCATAGGTAATGGCAATGTGACAGTGGGCGGTGAGCAATTAGCTGATACCGATATTGATGTAAATCGTGACACAAGCAAAGCCCAAGAAATTACCAAAGACCAAGAGCTGGGTGGTTTAGACCTGAATGTGACGGTGGATCATCGTGTTCTTTCAGAGAAAGGGCGTAAGTCTATTGAGAAGGACTTTGTTGATACTACGCAGCATGCAAAAGAGATCGGGCAAGCCTTTGAAGACATGGCGACGACAGATATTGGATTAGTCGATGGCATTAAGAATGTCGATAAGTATGCCACTGACCGCAAAATTCTAGCTGAAAAAGCCATGAATGCAGATGCTCAGGAAGCTTTGAAAGGTGAGGAGGGTGCGCAAGGCAGTGAAGATGCCTTACAAGCACTTAGCAATGAGCTAAGTAAAGAAGAAGGCTTAGCTGAAAATACGGATATTAACTTATATGACGGATCACAAACCCCTGATGATACGCCAGTAGAAAGTACTAATGACTTTAATAAACAGGAGGCATTAGCTGGCTACCACGAAAACGGTGAAGATGGCGGTAATGATGTTTACCTAAACATTGATAAAACCGACATGACTGATAGCAGTGCTGTCGTGAAATCACTGGTTCATGAGCAAGAACGTCATAGCCAAGCTCAAAATGGTTCAAATTTAAGCGATACCGATCAAACCACCCTTGCCACAAATCGCGGTGATCAAGCACAAGACACTTGGAATGCTTATAGTGACTTGGCTGGTTTTGATACTAAGAGCAATGTCAGTCATAAGGAATGGAATAACCAGAATCGCAGTGCTGATAATGTGGTTAAGGCTACGGACCAGATGAAGAAGGTAGATTCTGAGGAAGTTGAACCGTTAATACCTGCTCTTTTAATTGGAGCTGGTTTAATTTTAGGTAGTATCGAATCTGCTAATGCGCCCGATATAGACGAAGAGCCGACGGATGAAACTCGTTCGGTAATGCCTGCCGATTGGGCTATTGAGGCTGGTACCGAGATTGCCAAAGAAAATACTCCTGATTGGGCAGATGAATACATTGACCTGATGGCAATGGTAGGTAATCCAGTTAAGGTCGTTAAAGATGGAGTTAAAGCAGTCGATGATATTTTATATAGAGGGGATGCTCGACCCACTGAAGAAATTTTTGAAGAAGGCTTTAAGCCAAAAGATGCTGATGGCGATGTCGATTTGGAAGTATATGTGAATTCAACACCATCGCCTGATAGCCAGTATGTTAGTACATCACGAGAGATGGAACAGGCTTCAGACTTTGCTACAGACTATGGTGATAAATCAGGAAATGTTTATTTGATTGAAAACCCTGGTGGTGGAATTGATGTAAATGAAGAGCTTGGAGGAAAGGTCGCTTTTCCTGATGAATCTGAAATTGCTTTTCCAGGAGGGATTGAAAGCTGTAATATAATTGGCTGCCAAAAAGTATCGAAAGATGGTAAAGCTATAGGTGATTTAGTGGAAAATCCTAACTATGTCCCGGTTAACAGAGGTCAAAAGGAATAATGAAATTTTATGACGGTACAGATTATTTTGATGCAGATATAGAATTTTTAGATGGGG
>JBFEWA010000153.1:0-7138 GCA_041546605.1 Bermanella sp. | reverse complement strand
TAGCCTTTTTCGGCAATGCCCACCAACGCCACAGGGCGCTGCATACCTGGAATGATACCGTCAGCCACAATGGAGCCGCCTTCATCTAGGATGAACTGAAAATCTAATCCACGCTCTTTCAATAATGCGCTAATTTTCGCAGCACCATGATCACCGCCAATCTCTTCGTCGTGACCAAAGGCCAAATACACATCTCGCTGAGGTTGATAACCTTTGGCCAATAAATCTTCCACGGCTTCAAGAGCACCTAATACACCAGACTTAATATCCACGGCACCTCGCCCCCAAATAATGCCGTCGACGATAGCACCACTAAAAGGCTCGTACTCCCAGCGAGACAAGGTTTCTGCCTCCGCTGGCACTACATCTTGATGACTCATGAGTAAGATGGGTTTTAGTGTGTCGTCACTGCCTTTCCAACGATACAACAGTGAGTATTGGTTAATGCGCTCTAGGTTCAGGTGTTGATGCACAAGAGGGAAGCTGTCTTGTAAAAATGCATGAAACCCATCAAAGGCTGCCTGTTCAAATCGAGATTCGTCCATATGGCTCACAGTGGCAAATTGAATGGCTTTTGATAAACGCTCCGCCACCGCTTGCGCGTCCACAGCACTGTCATCTAATGGCGCTTGCAAGATCGCGTCTGGCAAAGTGAAAGTCAGCGTCTTCACGCCCATTACTAAGAATAAGGCTAACAGCGTAAAACCTAGGTATTTCAGAAGCTTCATGAGACATATGTCCTATTATTATTTGGCGCACAATGTGCCCCATTAAACACATGGGAAACAGGGGAAAAGCGGCCATAGAGAGTAATGTTGGCTGAACACTCTGTTGTGTTGATGTGAACCTAGGCCTGTTGGCCTCTATATCCATGATGTATGATAAAAGCATTACTCATTAGCATCGAAATCACCATGGCCAAAACCTTCAACGCTTCTTTTATTCCCTTACAGCTTGCGGTGTTAACCGTTTCGGATTCCCGTGATGAAAGCACTGATAGCAGTGGCCAACTGTTAGTGGATCGCTTAACCCAAGCAGGCCACCAGTTAGCAGAAAAAACCATCGTTAAAGACGATGTGTATAAAATTCGCGCCATTATTTCCAATTGGATCGCCAGTGATCATATTCAAGGAGTGCTGGTAACCGGTGGCACAGGTTTCACTGGACGAGACAGCACACCTGAGGCAGTTCTACCTTTATTTGATAAAACCGTGGATGGTTTTGGCGAATTGTTCCGCCAAATCAGTCATCAACAAATTGGCACCAGTACCATTCAATCCCGGGCCGTAGCGGGTTTAGCTAATGGCACCATAGTGTTTTGTATGCCTGGCTCAGGCAATGCTTGCGCCACTGCCTGGGATGAGATCATCGAGTCTCAACTCAACAGCACGCACAAACCCTGTAACTTTGTTTTACAGTTAAAGAATACCGTCGATCAACAATGTGACACTCGGGGATAATATGGCGTTTACTCATATCAATCAAAACGGCGAAGCCAACATGGTGGATGTCAGTGAAAAAGCCGTCACTGCCCGTATTGCCCGCGCCGAAGCTTTTATTCACATGCACCCTGATACCTTAAACATGATTGTGAAAGGTGAGCACCACAAAGGGGATGTATTTGCAGTGGCACGCATAGCTGGTATCCAAGGAGCGAAACAAACTTCTAACCTGATTCCCCTCTGTCATCCATTGATGCTCAGCAAAGTAGAAGTGAGCTTTGAAGTGCAAGCCCAACACAATCGTGTTCGCATCGAAAGTTTATGCAAACTAGCAGGACAAACCGGTGTGGAAATGGAGGCGCTAACCGCGGCTTCGATCACCGCCCTCACCTTGTTTGATATGTGCAAAGCCGTGGATAAAACCATGACCATTGAAGGCATTCGTGTTTTAGAGAAGCAAGGGGGCAAGTCCGGGCATTTTCAAGCGGATGTGTAGCGTCTTATGATTAAAGTTTTGTTTTTTGCACAATTAAAAGAGTTACTGCAATGTTCACAACTGAATGTGGAATTAGCCACACCCTGTGATATACAGACGCTCAAACAGCATTTAATCAATGAGCACCCAGACTGGGAAGTGCACCTGAATACCAACAAAGTATTATCTGCAGTTAATCAAAGAATGGTAGACGTTAACCATAGCGTAAAGCATGGCGATGAAGTAGCATTTTTCCCTCCGGTAACAGGTGGCTAAACCATGACGCAAATACACATCAACGTGCAAACTTCTGACTTCGATATTGCTCAAGAGTACGCAAGCCTGAGGGAGAATAATACACAGGACGGTGCCATCGTCTTCTTTAGTGGCTTAGTAAGAGAAATGAACCAAGGCCATGGTGTCACCGGATTATTTTTAGAGCACTATCCCGGCATGACTGAAAAATCGCTTCAGGACATTGCACAACAAGCCAGTGAGCGCTGGCCTCTCACCCATATACGAATTATCCATCGCGTTGGGCAATTACAGGTGAGTGATCAAATCGTTTTTGTGGCCACCAGTAGCAGTCATCGCGAAGCGGCGTTTGCAAGCTGCCACTTCATCATGGACTACTTAAAAAATAAGGCACCGTTTTGGAAAAAAGAAACCCGAGAACAAGGTGATGAGTGGGTAGATGCGCTCGAAAAGGATCAAATTGCTTTAGACAAATGGCAACCTAAGGCATAAGACAATAAACCATGATAAAATCCCTTCTAATCAGCCTTGCTTGTATATTTACTGTGACTCATAGCCAATACAGCTATAGTGACAGCCTAAACCTAGCCGTGGCTGCGAACTTTAAACAAACCTTGGAAGCTCTCAAGCCCATCTTCGAAGAAGAGTATCCACATAGCGTTAATATTATCAGCGCCAGTACAGGGCAATTGGTGCAACAGATCTCTCACGCTGCACCATTTGATATTTTTCTCGCCGCTAATACTGCTCACCCTCAATTACTCTGGCAACAAATTCGAGAAAAACGCCAATTAAAAGCCGATGCATTACTGGTTTATGCCATGGGGCGTTTGGCTTTTTTTAGTAACCGACCATTAGCTGACGATCAAAGTTTACAAGAAATCCTAGAAGGCGATGCATTCTCGCGTTTAAGCATGGCCAACTCAACCTTGGCTCCTTATGGCTTGGCCGCAAAACAAACACTGGCTTGCTATCAGCTCGTGGATAAATGGAAAAACAAATTGATTACTGGGCAAAATATCGCACAAGCCTACCAGTTCATTCACAGTCAAAGTGTCGATGCAGGTTTTGTGGCTCTCTCTCAAGTGTTAAACCACCCCAAGCAACAGGTGTTAGTGGTGGACTCAACATGCTATACCCCCATTAAACAAATGGCACTGCGTTTAAATAATAAACCTGCAAGCTATGATTTCATGACATTTTTGCAACACGCAAAATCCCAAGCCATTATTAAAAGTTATGGTTATGACATCCCTTAGTTTTACTTGTCTTTAGGTACATATAATGGACGCCTTATTGCTCACCTTACAATTGGCCTTCTTTAGTACAGTATTACTATTGCTGTTCGCCACACCATTGGCTTGGTTTTTGGCGCATAATGAGTTTCGTGGAAAATTCTTAATTGAAGCCCTTGTTGCCCTGCCCTTAGTACTGCCCCCCACCGTATTAGGCTTTTATTTATTAATTGCATTAGGACCACAAGGTCCAGGTGGTTGGATTGCTAATTTATGGGGAGAACAAACGTTGGCATTTAGTTTTACCGGTTTACTAATTGGCTCATTCATTTACAGCCTGCCATTTGTTGTACAACCACTACAAAACGGTTTTTCTTTAATCGGAAAAAAACCATTGGAAGTGGCCTACACGCTGAACGCATCTTTCAGCGATGGCTTTCGCAATGTGATTTTGCCTTTGGCGAAGCCAGCTTATATCAGTGCTGCCACATTAGGGTTTGCTCACACTTTAGGGGAATTTGGTGTGGTACTCATGATTGGCGGTAACATTCCCAATGAAACTCAAGTGATCTCCATTGCCATTTTTGAACAAGTGGAATCCCTACAATATGAGCAAGCCCATATTTTGTCGGGGATTTTATTGGGAATATCTTTTCTCATGTTAGCCATTATTTATGCCAACCGTCATCACACCAAAGGGCGAGTACTATGAGGCTCGACCTAAACCTGCACATCAATAAAGGCGCCTTTCGTTTACATGCCAACACCCAAATACAATGGCGTACTCCCTGTATACATGTGATCTTTGGTGAAAGTGGTATCGGTAAAACCCATTTATTACGTGGTATTTGTGGATTAGAAAAAGGCCAAGGCCGCATTCATTGGCACCACAAGGGCCAAACTATCACCTGGTTAGACAGTGACAATAATATTGTAATGCCATGTCACCAGCGCCATGTGGCTATGATGTTTCAAGACGCTCAATTATTTCCACACTTAAATGTGGAAGACAATTTAAGGTTTGCATTTAAACGAGCTAATGCAAGTGAAGAAGACTGGCAACATTGTATTGAATCCCTACGCCTTGAAAAATTATTACCACTTAATGTGAATGCGTTAAGTGGTGGGCAAGCGCAGCGAGTCGCATTAGCCCGCGCCATTTTAAGCAAACCTGACTTATTAATCCTAGATGAGCCCTTAGCCTCACTGGATTGGCACAGCAAGCAAGAGGTCATGGGATACCTCAAACGCTTATGCTTGCAATGGCAATTACCTGTTTTATATGTCACCCATGATGTTAACGAGGTGCTCGCATTAGCTGAAGATGTCATGTTATTGCAAGCAGCAACTAACACCACGCAAGTAGCGAGTCCAGTTCCATTAATGGATGTTTTACAAATTGCTGATCACCCATTACATCGCTTGGGCAAAAGCAGCATATTGCACATCAGTGAGGTACAAGAAGCCCCCAACATGCAAGGATTGCTAGGGCTAACACTCAAGCAACAAATTTTATATGTGCCCAAACCTAGTCAAGGTACCAAGATATATTCACGCCTATGTATTGCTGCCAATGACGTAAGCTTAAGTTTAACCAAGCCTAATGACAGCAGTATTGTTAACATTTTAAACGCCAACGTAAGTAGAATTGAGAAAGTGGGCGAGCAATACTTGATCCAGCTCGTTGTGGATGAGCAAAAATTATTAAGCGAAATATCGGCCTATTCTTTTCATCGTTTAGACATTAAGGAAGGCATGCCTATCTATGCTCAGATTAAAGGGGTAGCTCTGAGCCAATAAGGCCTTTTTATGAATATCCACTCTTGGATAACCAATGAGGACACCATGACCCAGTATATAGCTTGCGCTCAATACGATTACTTTGAAATTGCTTGCATGCATCACTATGAGGTCAAGTTGACGTTAAAAAATGGTGAGACTATTACGGGCATTGCGCAGAATGTGCACATAGTAAAAAGCGAAGGAGCAAGAAAAGAGATATTCACTTTGGCTGTAAAAGGTGAAACCTTAGACATTGAGTTAATTAGCATCCATAAAATGCAGGCCTTACGATCCAACCCCCACTTCGAAACAATTACTCTGAGCTAAATGCCATTTAACTGGGCAGATAGATTTTTAATGCCTGCTCACACTCAGGGGTTAAAATGATTTGCTGAGCTTGCGCATTTTGTTGATAGCTATTGAGCCCCATGCGCTGAATCCAGTACATGAGTAAAGCTTGACGCACCTTTTGAGTTTGGCGGTAACCGTTAATGGTCTGCTGCATGTCATAATCCAAGGCAATGATACGCGCACGATTGTCATCTAGCCTTGGGTCCGGCATGAACTCCACTTGCAATAAGTTATGCCAAGCCTCATCTTGCAAATCAAAGTGATCGGCCCCATCCAGTAATTGCGCCGGATGCTCTGGCTGAAAACGGCTTAACACAAAATCGCGGTAATCCTGATTCTTTTCACAAAAACCTCGCACATGCCAACGCATACCATCAAATACTAAATGATGGGGCTGAATCACACGGGTAGAAAAATCCGGATTCGATACCGAAGCATAATCAATCTGTAGGCGTCGCTGCTCTCGAATGGCTTGCAATATGGGGCGAACCAGCATGGGCTGAAGATTACGATTGGGCAATTCCAAGCTGCTCACGGTTTCTGTGGTGGACATGTACTGCATGTATTCTTGCAAACTGCCGCCACAAAATTGCGCCACCATATCTTGGGTGGGACGATAACAGGCCCCTGTGCCGTCATAGGTTAGATTTTGTGGATAAAGATTTTTGTATTTTAGCAGTACGTGATTGGCCAGCTTTTCACTTAATTCAAACTGTTTAGCAATGTGTGTGCTTTGCAGGCTGCCTTCCCAAATCAAAATTAACTCTAAAAAACCAAAGCGTTTTTGATCAATAATCGAGTTACTTTCTTTTTCTGTAAGATGGCTAGCCATGGATCTTCCTTAATGCTGCAGCTTAATCGTCGCCCAATTCAAATTCCGCTTGCGGAATTTCCTTGGCTTCGTGCTTATTCGACACCCGTTCTTTTTGCGGCTGGTTTGGTGTAGTTTGTTCATCCGCATCATCAAACTCTAATTCCGCCACATCGGTTACCGAGGATGCCAATTCTTTTTTGGTGCGCACACCTAAATCTTTAAATTTATGGGCTTGGCTAATGAGGTTGCCACGACCTTCTTTTAACTGACTCCAGGCTTTGTCGTAAGTGCCTTGCACGGTTTGCAATTGCGCCCCGACCTTTTCCATGCTTTCAACAAACCCTACTAGCTTGTCGTGTACCTTAGCCGCTTGATCCGCCAATTGCTTCGCACTCTTATTCTGACGTTCAATGCTCCACAAGCTGGATACGGTTCTTAAACTGGCTAACAAAGTGGTTGGTGTCACCACCACAATGCGCTGCTCAAAGGCATCGTTGAATAATTTATCATCGTGTTCAAATGCCACCATAAAAGCAGGCTCAATGGGCATAAACATAAACACAAAGTCAGGGCTATTGACCCCTGGCAATTTGGCATAGGATTTCTCTGCCAAGGTTTTAATGTGCATGCGCACCGCATCCACATGTTGTTTTAGATTGTTAATGCGATCAACATCGTTTTCCGCATTGATGTAATCTGTGTAGGCATTTAATGACACCTTGGCATCCACCACGATGTGTTTACCTTCCGGCAGATTAATAATCACATCTGGGCGATAGCGATT
>JBFEWA010000480.1:0-1825 GCA_041546605.1 Bermanella sp. | reverse complement strand
TGCATTTTTAGAACACAACGGCAGTTATGAAACCGCAAAATCTATCTTGAGTCGCATAGCAGGGTTTGATTTGCGCTTCCCGAAAAAAGCCACCAAGGACTTTAAGCAGGAAGTGACAGATTGGTTTGAAGCACAAGAACAAGAGTAACCTGCTCTTGTGTAGTTACGATTTATTAATCGTCGGAGATTTGAATATCCGGCACAACGGAACTCTCAAGCTTACTCAAGCGTGCCGCAACGTTACGGGCCATATGGCGGTACATCATGGCCACTTCGGAATCCGCATCCGCCGCCACAACCGGCAAGCCTTCATCGGATTGTTCGCGAATGTATTTCGATAAAGGCAACGAGCCTAGCAACTCAGTACCGAATTCTTCAGCGATTTTATCGCCACCGCCTTCACCAAATATGTGCTCCGCATGACCACAGTTACCGCAAATGTGCATGGACATGTTTTCCACCACACCTAATACCGGAATGTTCACCTTACGAAACATCTCAATGCCTTTTTTCGCATCCAGCAAAGCAATGTCTTGTGGCGTAGTCACCACCACAGATGCCGACACCGGAATCTTTTGGCTTAGGGTTAGCTGAATATCCCCTGTGCCTGGTGGCATGTCGATTACTAGATAATCCAAGTCATCCCATAAGGTTTGCGTAATTAGCTGCTGTAGCGCACCGCTCACCATTGGGCCACGCCATACCATAGGGGTGTTTTCGGTTACCAAATACGCCATGGACATAGACTGAATACCACAGGCGATTACCGGCTTAAAAAACTTCTCTTGTTCGGTTTCTGGGCGAGTGCCGTCTTTCACACCCAATAGCATACCCACGGACGGGCCATAGATATCGGCATCCAATAAGCCTACGCGCGCACCATCTGCGGCTAAGGCTAACGCAAGATTCACAGACGTGGTGGATTTACCCACGCCACCCTTACCGGATGCCACGGCGATGATGTTTTTAACATTGGCAATGTTCGCAAGGTTTTCATGGGCTTTATGAGGTGTTACCTGCCACGCCACATTCACCTCGGAGTCTTCTACCCCGTCGATGTTCTCAATGGCGATTTGCAGCATTTGCGCAATGCCGGTCTTTAGGTATTCGCTTGGGTAGTCTAATAAGATATCCACTTTGACCGAGGCACCATCAATCTCGATGCTTTTCACTGCCCCGGCGGATACCAAATCGGTATTCAAATATGGGTCGGTGTAACCTTTTAAGGCTTGTTCCACTTGTACGCGTAAATCTGTCATAACACTCACTAGAATCGATTAACCGAGTAATGGGGTCGGATTTTACATTTTTAAAAGATGAAGGTCACGGCAAACAAAGTGTGATACACGCAACACACTTAACCAACCAATCATGAACCAGCCACTCTTAGCTAGACAGGCTTATGGCAAGCACATAGCCTTATGGCCTTCCAAACAACTAGCATAAGGAGAACACCATGAAATTATGGATGGCAGTATTAGGGGCGTTTCTGGTTTTAAATGGCTTAATGGAAGTGGTCGATCTGAGCTTTAAATACGATCACCTTGTGAATGGCGCGTTATCTTTAGCCGCTGGGGTTTTGGTATTTACACAAAAATAACCACCACCTACTTAGCCGCCATCATGCTAACAAGGCGGCTAATCTCTGCGCGAGCCCAGCCCACTAGCAATGCTAAACACCCGCATTTCCCTTAGGTAGCTACTACAGCCCAGAGGTAAATCCTGCTATTATCCGCCGCTATTCTATTTAAACGATTTACACTGAGAACTCAGCTTATGTCTACCCGTCGGATCCTTGTAACCAGCGCCCTACCTTATGCCAATG
>JBFEWA010000517.1:0-1320 GCA_041546605.1 Bermanella sp. | reverse complement strand
CACCACCGCCTTGGCTAAATAAGTTGGCATCCATTAAAGAATCAAAGGTTTCGATCATGCCGGCTACGGTGCCTAATAATCCGGTTAACGGTGCCGCTGCCACTATGGTCATAATCAATCGCGAATACTTGCCCATATCGCGCACATAATTTGAAAACGCATCATCTAAATAGCGACGCAAATTCTTTTCATAGGTCTTTGCCAGTTCTAAGCCTTGCACAATGGCGCTATCAATAATGCCAGTGGGTTGTAACTCACCTTGATATTGACCATTGGCCTCGCGGTAACGTCGAATCAATCGGCGTACGCTACGTGGGTTACCACGTTTAATCACCGCGTAACGGTAACCAATGGCGTACCACAGGATTAATACCGCGATGGCCAGAGGAATCATGACGAATCCCCCTTGTTGCACAAAGGCATGCCATTCGTTAATGAAACTTTGCAACATGATTACGCCGCCTCAGTTTTCTTTACTCTTTCTTCTTTGTCTTTGAATAAGTTAATTAAATGCAGTGCACCTAGTTCCATATCGTTTTTGATACGCTCAGCCCAACCACTTAATAAGTTACCCAAAAGTACCGCAGGAATAGCCACGATTAGGCCTAGCTCTGTGGTGACCAAGGCTTCAGAAATACCACCAGATAACATCTTAGGATCACCTGTACCAAACTCCGTAATCACATCAAACGTGGCGATCATACCGGTTACTGTTCCCAGTAGACCCATCAGTGGTGACACAGCCGCTAATACAAGAATGGTGGTACCAAAGCGATCCAAGTGCTCACTCTCATGTAAGATACTTTCCGATACGATGTCTTCGATATGTTCGCGATCACGATCCAAATTGCGAATGGTTGCGCGTACCACACGAGAAGTCGCACCATCAAATTCACGACACGCTTCCATGGCTTCGTTGATATTGCCTTGAGTAATGGCAGGACGAACGGCATTCATTACATCTTGACTGGATTGGTTAGCGCGACGTAAGAACAATGCACGGGCAACCACCATGATGAAAGCCGCTAAACCAAACACTACGATCACATAACCAATCACACCGCCGGATTTTAAAACATCTATTACGGTTTTTTCTTTGGCTTCTTGTACGGCCACATTGGTATTTTCTATCAAGAATAAATCTAAGGTCTCAGGTTGTTTACCGGCTAGTAACGCTTTTGCCGTCTCTGCACCAACAGTGGCATCATTGACAGCCCATAGTTTAAATAGACCTTCACCTGCTGGGGCTAACATGCCTGCTTCGAGTTCACCATCCACACTGGCCAAACCAAAGCGAGCTATGTTACCAAAGTGCACGAT
>JBFEWA010000458.1:0-2121 GCA_041546605.1 Bermanella sp. | reverse complement strand
GCGAAGAACCTTCCGAGCACACCTCGATAATCGTGGTAGCCAATAAGGTTAGTAATAAGCCCGAAATAGAGGCCCCAAACCACACACCGAACTGCTCTGGGTCCACAAAGGCACGAATTAAGGCCAGCATGACCACACCAAACAGTACCCAGCGCACCACCATTTTGGACTCTTTTAGGCCCTGCCAAAACATTGAGCCTAAATTGCTAGGCGAGAAATGCTTGGTGCTCATCTGTGACTTAAGTTCAGGCCAGACGCGATAGTTTTCATCCACCTCAGCCTGTACAGGATTACTTGGCAATACGCCTTTGTTCACTAAGCCATCAAACAACCATCCGCTGATCCAAGCGATCACCATAGAGCATACGATAAATAGCAAGGTATAAGGCAGTCCAATAAGAGCGATCAGAATCAAGGTTAACGTAAACGAGTTCCAAGGACTGGCAATCAAAAACGCCATAACCTGCCCAAGACTGGCACCTTTACGATATAAGCCCATGCCCACCATTAAGATGCCGTGGTTACACAGATCCAACAATAACCCTGCCATGGTGGCCCGGAACACCCCTTTCTTAGACCCAGGGCGACCCAATACCGCCATAACCATCTGATTAGGTATACGCCCTAACGCGCCTACCGCAAAAGCCCCTATTACAATCCCCCACCACATAGTGTTCATCATTTCAAAACTGGTGTGAGACATGGTGGCCAAGGTTTCTCCTAACACATCATGTACGTTGTGCCCCAAAGTCAAATACAACAGATAGAACACGGCCACGAATATGAAAGAACCCCACATAATCCAATCAAATGACTGTTTGGGCGCACAGCAAGAAGCGGCCTCTGGTTCTTTCACCACACTCGCGCTAGAGCCACCACAGCAACTGCTTACCACTTCTGGCTCTGATTCATGTGTACCACAATGGCTATCAGCTAATGCTTCCGATGACTTTTCTTTCGAAGAGCAACAACTGCTTTTTTTGGTGTCTTTTTCGCTATCACAATGATCTGACATACCACCTCCTGAAAACCCATAGACTAATACTCTCACTCTAAAACGCAATCGCAAGAACTGACCTACTGCAATAAAACATCAAAAATTGAATAAACCCTTATTTAGTCTTAACTAATAGGTACATCTTAAGTGGAGGACACATGATGCTACAAAGAATGTTTTTCCTACTAATGGCAAGTTTGTTTGCCATGAGCTCTGCTCTAGCCGAGGTCCAAATCAACGGTTTTGCATCCGTTGTGACAGGCATCGACTTAGAGGATGATACCCTAGCGACGGATACCAATAACAATGGAAACGGCCCTACTAATGATTATGGGTCGCGTACTGTAAATAACTTACAAGAATCCAAAGTCGGCCTACAATGGACAGCCGATTTGGACGAAGGCATGCGCTTTGTTGGCCAAACTGTCGCCCGCGGCGATAGCGCTGACGGCTTTGTACTTGCCTATGACTGGGCATATTTCGATTTCAATGTGGGCGACTCCGCCAAATTGAAAGTAGGCCGCTTACGCATTCCTTTTTACAAGTATTCTGACTACCTAGATGTGGGTTACGCCTATCACTGGGTTACCCCACCAAAGTCCATGTATTCACTAACCTTCTCCAATATGGATGGTATTGGTTATCAACAAAACTTCTCCACTGGCGGCATGGATCATTCCCTTAACGCTGTATTAGGTCGCTATCAAGGCTCCCTCACCGTTGGTGGGCAACCGGCTCCTGGTAACCTAGAAAACCTCATTGCTGTTAATTACTCCGCTACCATGGGGAATCATGAGTTCTATGCGGCCTATGCGCAAGCAGATGTGTACATAGACGCTACACCAGTAACTCAATTGGCTGCTCTATCTACAGCTGAAGCAAACGATATTTTAATAAATGGTGACTTAGGCAGTTTTATTGGGGTTGGCTATAAAGGGACGTTTGGTTCAGTATCCGTATTTGCTGAAGCATCACAAGTAAAGATTGATGACTCCGTCCTCCAAGACTCTACGGGCGCATATTTAGGCGCTGCTTATAATATGGGTGAATACACATATCATTTAACATATGAAATGGAGACCGATGAAGGCAAAGACTTTGACAATGCCCTTGTTAATGCATCT
>JBFEWA010000485.1:0-1769 GCA_041546605.1 Bermanella sp. | reverse complement strand
GCTTTGGCGCTCATTATTATTTTTACCTTCTTCCCGCAAGCATCGGGCATGTTATTGATCGCCGCTTTCTGGGGCGTATGGCACTTAGTCAGTGGTTTAATCGTATCGTTTGTTTGGTCGCGTATGCCCATCAAAGATGATGCAAAACAAGATGGTAGTGCCATTGCCAGTAAAGCTTAACCGTTAAATGTGAAGTGAGCAGTATGGAATTACTTTGGGTGTTGTTTGGAGCCATCATCTTATTGGCTTATACGTTAGAAGCTGTCACCGGCTTTGGCAGTATTGTGATTGCCTTATCGCTGGGCGTGCTGTTTTTACCGTTCGATCAAATCTTACCGATCTTGGTGGCGCTAAATATTTGCATGACCAGTGTATTGGCGTTTAAAAATCGCAGCAGTATCGATAAATCATTATTACTGACGCTTATCTTACCCGGCATGTTACTGGGGACGCTCACAGGTTACTTTGCAAAACCTTATTTCGATGAAGTACTGCTCAAACAATTATTTGGTGTGTTGATTGTTTGGTTTGCCGGGCGTGAATTGTGGCGTATGTATCACAAACACACAGATCACCAGCGCCCTCTTTGGTTAACCCGTAGCATCACATTTGTGGCAGGGATTACCCATGGATTATTTGCCAGTGGTGGGCCGTTATTAGTATATGCCGTTGCCGGTACCAAAATTGATAAAGCGCGCTTCCGCGCCACCATGGTGTTTGTTTGGTTTACGTTAAATGCATTATTAACCGTCGCGTTTTTAATGGACGGCAGGATGCAGCCGGTCTTAATGAATGTGCTGTTTTACATTCCATTGTTAGTGGTGGCGGTAAAACTGGGTAACTATTTACATCATAAAGTAAAAGAAGAGCATTTTCGTGTGGCGATCTATAGCTTGTTATTAATGACAGGCGTGATTCTTATGATCAGTCGTTACTTGCACTGAGAACGGAGAATAAAAAATGCGATATGATATTTTAATAAAAAACGGTTTGTATTTTGATGGCTCAGAAACATCTGGCATCCAAGCGGACGTGGCGATTAAAGACGGTAAGATTGCTAAGGTCAGCACCACTGGCTTAGATGTGACTGAGGCCCAAGAGGTTTTTGATGCCAAAGGCAAGTGGGTGACACCCGGTTTCCTAGAAATTCACAGTCATTACGATGCCGAAGTGGTGGCAAGCCCTGCGCTAAAAGAATCCGTGCGTCATGGGGTTACCAGTATCGCCATTGGCTCGTGTTCTATTTCTATGGTAAATGCAGAGCCAGAAGATTGCTCAGATTTATTTACTCGTGTAGAAGCCGTACCTCGCGAAGCGGTACTGCCTATTTTGTTAGAAAAGAAAACGTGGAAAGACGCCAAAGGCTATCGCGGGTTTTATGATCATCATCCGTTAGGACCAAACATTTGCTCGTTCATTGGCCATTCAGATATGCGCGTAGCGGCCATGGGGATTGAGCGAGCCACTAGTGATGTGAGACCCACAGAAACTGAGATGCGAGCCATGGAAAAAATGCTCGAAGAAGCATTGGATGCGGGTTGTTTGGGGATGTCCATGATGACCACAAAGTTGGATAAGCTTGACGGTGATCGTGCGTGGTCAAAACCCTTACCATCCACGTTTTCTACTTGGTGGGAGTTTAAGCGCTTATTTAAAATCTTGCGCCGTCGCAATGCCATCTTACAAGGGGCGCCAGATGCGGTGAAAAAAGTAAACGTATTTGGTTTCTTGTGGCAGGCCCATGGTTTGTTTCGCCGCCCCATGAAGGT
>JBFEWA010000069.1:0-11431 GCA_041546605.1 Bermanella sp. | reverse complement strand
GCGGATGCTTACGCCCACCTTGCGGCGGAACAGAAGCCACTGTGCCTTCGATCAGTTTCAACAATGCTTGCTGAACACCCTCACCACTCACATCACGAGTAATAGACGGATTATCTGATTTGCGTGAAATCTTATCGATCTCATCGATATACACGATACCGCGCTGAGCTTTATCTACGTCGTAATCGCATTTCTGAAGCAACTTCTGAATGATGTTTTCTACATCTTCACCCACATAACCGGCCTCGGTTAAAGTGGTCGCATCAGCAATGGTAAACGGTACGTTTAATAGGCGTGCCAGAGTTTCTGCCAATAGTGTCTTACCGCTACCGGTTGGGCCGATTAGCAGGATGTTACTCTTGGTTAATTCAGTAAGGCCTTTTTTACCCTCGCCATGGCGCAAGCGCTTGTAGTGGTTGTAAACCGCCACCGATAGCACAATTTTCGCGCGATCTTGGCCAATCACATACTCATCGAGGGTTTCTTTAATTTCTTTAGGTGTCGGTAAGCGGTCAGAAGGAGCCTCCCCCTGACTTTCTTGCACCTCTTCACGAATAATATCGTTACAAAGGTCGACACACTCATCACAAATAAAGACGCTCGGACCTGCTATCAGCTTGCGTACTTCGTGCTGACTTTTCCCGCAAAAAGAGCAATACAGTAACTTGCCCTTATCGTCTTTATTGTTTGATTCGTCGCTCATTCGACTTCCTCATATTTACAGCAATTATCTTAAGATGTTGCTTAATGGCATAAAATTCAAGCCTTTCGGGCCATTAGCCAATATTTAATGGTTTTAAACCAAACGCTTTTCAAGCACTTCATCTATTAGGCCGTATTCTAGGGCCTGTTGCGCATTCATGAAGTTATCACGCTCAGTATCCGCTGCAACCTCTTCATAACTACGACCAGAGTGAGACGCTAAAATTCGATTTAAGCGCTCTTTGGTATCTTTGATATTCTCAGCATGAATCAAGATATCAGTCGCTTGACCCTGCGCACCACCACTTGGCTGGTGAATCATAACGCGGCTATTAGGAAGACAGAAACGCTTACCCTTCTCCCCGGCTGCTAGTAAGAATGCACCCATGCTGCATGCTTGACCAATACAAATGGTATTCACATTTGGCTTGATGAATTGCATGGTGTCGTAAATAGACATACCTGCAGTCACAGAACCACCTGGTGAATTAATATACAGATGAATATCTTTGTCTGGGTTTTCAGCTTCTAAGAACAACAGCTGAGCTACCACTAAATTAGCCATGTGGTCTTCCACTTGGCCAACTAAAAAAATAACACGCTCTTTTAATAGACGTGAATAAATATCATATGAGCGTTCGCCACGGGCGGTTTGCTCAACCACCATTGGCACTAGGCCTGACATTTGGATAGCTGGATCCTGGATGGCCAGAAGATCTTTCATGCGTTATCTCCGTCAACGACATCAGAAAAAACAGCCGTTATCTTTGGATAACAGCTGTTTTATGAGTGTAGCTTGTATGCTGCCAGATTGGCAGTAGAAATGATTATTGGGCGCTATTTGCCGCTTTAATCACTTCTTCATAGCTGCTGTCTTTTTTGGTTACATTGGCTTTTTCAAGAATGGTTTCAACAACCTGTTCTTCTAAAGCTAGTGCTTCCAACTGAGCGCGCTGCTCTTTATTGCTCTTATAGAACTCTTTAACTTGCTCAGGGTCCTGATAAGTTGAAGCCATATCTTCAATCAGCGCTTCCACTTTAGCATCATCAGCTTTGATTTCTAGCTGTTCAATCGCAGCATTGATCAAAAGGCCAAGTTTCACACGGCGCTCAGCTTGAGGTTGGAACAATTCTTTAGGGAGCATGCCTGGTTGGAATTGTTGACCACCACCGAATTGCTGGAACGCTTGCTCTTGTAGACGCTGGATCTCTTGATCGATTAGAGCAGCTGGCACATCTAGTGTGTTTTGCTCTAATAGGCCTTCAAGGGCTTGGTTCTTAGTATTACGTTGGATAGCTTGTTTCAGTTCACGTTCCATGTTGTTACGAACATCTTTACGGAACGATTCAACATCTTCAGCTTCTACGCCGAATAGTTTGAAGAAATCTTGGTTTAGTTCAGGTAGCTCAGACGCTTCTACTTGGTGAACCTTGATTTTGAACTCAGCATCTCTACCCGCAAGGGCTTCGCTTTGGTATTCAGCAGGGAAAGTCACCTTAATAGTGCTTTCATCGCCAGCTTTAAGACCGATAATTTGATCTTCAAAACCAGGGATCATGCTCTTAGAACCTAGAGTTAAGCTATAACCTTCAGCTTTACCACCTTCGAATGCTTCGCCATCTACATAGCCATCAAAGTCGATTTTAACTTTGTCGCCGTCTTTCGCTGCTTCTTGAGTCTCAGCAAATTTAGCTTGTTGCTTACGTAGGATATCGATCATGTTGTCTAGGTCTGCATCTGTTACTTCAGAAGCCAACTGTTCAACATTGATTTTATCTAAGCCTGTTACTTCAACTTCTGGGTAAACTTCGAAAGTTGCAGCAAATTGGAAATCTTTACCTTCTTCATCCACTAATGGCTCAACAGAAGGCATGCCAGCAGGATTCAATTTCTCTTGAGTCACAGCTTTGATGAAGCCTTGTTGCATTTGCTCGCCTAATACCTCTTGACGAACACCTTGACCATAGCGCTGTTTGATAACGCGCATTGGGATTTTTCCTTTACGGAAACCGTCGATACGAGCGGTACGAGAAACTTGATCCAAGCGCTTAGCAATTTCTTGCTCTACGTCAGATGCTGGAATATCGATTACAAGCTTACGTTCTAAGCCTGCCAATGTTTCTACAGAAACTTGCATGAATGCCTCACACACAAAATACAGAAGCTAGTGAATTTTAGGGTTGGTTACTCTATTGATCTGAACCTAGGGAATCAAGCAGTTTTTTGATTCAAATCGAGGTAATTGGCCAATTATACCTATATTTGGTTGAAATATAATCTTTACAACTGTTTATATATACAGTACTGTTCACCCAACCAGTAAAACACTGTACAAATAAACAGGTCTAAATCATGAGTGCATTACTTCAAATGGAATCGGAAATCTCTCAACATCACTGGATGCTTTGGATTTCTCCCAGCAAAGAACAAATCAAGCAAATCAAGCAATTACCGCTTTCTGAGCAGCAACGGGTGCTCATGCTACACCCCAAAAAGCCAGAGCAGATATGCCGTGCAATTGAACTGGCCATCACCAGCGGTAACTACCAGTCCATTACACTTGAGCGCAATATGATCCCAGCGCAACAACAACCCATGCTTGAGTTATTGGCGATTCGTAATCAAACGCACATTAACTGGCTAGGACGCCGAAATCAGTTAAACAGCGCCAGCCAGCTGTCCTTAATTTAAGAATTAAGGGCTTTGATTTGTGCCTCGACTCGAGCCACGTCATCCTGAGTATCAACCCCATGACCTGGGGGTTGATCAATGACAGCCATGTGTATTTTCACGCCATAGCAAAGAGCGCGTAACTGCTCTAAGCATTCTGCCTGCTCTAAAGCCGTCATCTCCATCTTGGCGTATTCCTGCAAAAATGAAACGCGATAACCATACATACCAATGTGTCGATACACAGGGGCTAACTGAGTTAACTGATCTTGCCCTTGCTTATATAAATCCCGATCCCAAGGAATGGGGGCACGGCTGAAGTACATGGCAAAGCCATTGTTATCCAGTACGGTTTTTACAGCATTAGGATCAAACGCTTCGGCTGCATCCCGAATCGGCGTACATAAAGATGCCATGCCCGCTTGCGGGTTATCCAACAAGCCTTTTGCGGTTAATTCAATCAATTCACGGGGAATTAAAGGCTCATCACCTTGTACGTTGACGATGACATCATCACCCTGCCAGCCTAGCTTGGCTGCCACTTCGGCAATACGTTCCGTACCATTTTCATGATCAACCGATGTCATCACCACATTGGCACCGAATACTTTGGCTACATCAAAAATTCTCTCATCATCAGTGGCCACCACAATATCTTGGATACCTGTGGCAAGAGCGCGCTCATACACATGCTGAATCATAGGCTTGCCCGCCAACTCAATCAGCGGCTTACCCGGTAAACGACTGGAACCATAACGGGCAGGAATAACAATCTTATAACTAGACACAACAACACCCTGTTTTATTAACGAGTTTTTTCTTCAAATTCTGGCAACATGGCTTTTATATAAGCCTGCTCTAAATCCATCTTGCTGGATAAAATAATATCTGCCACTTCTCTAGCAACGCCCTTTCCTCCGCCCACACTGGTCACAACATGGGCGTAATCCTTCACCATTTCATAGGCGTCACTTGGAGCGAGGGACAAGCCAACTTCTTTCATGACCTTCAAGTCAATCACATCGTCCCCACAGTAAGCCACCTGATCAAATTCTAAGTCTAATTTCTGAGTAAGATCAGAAAGTGCTTGCAGCTTGTCTTTGCACTTTAAATACGCGTATTGAATACCTAGATCTTCAATACGCTTTTTTAGGGGTAAGGATTCTTTAGCACTGATAATGGCAACGGCTATGTCATAGGTTTGCAATAGTTTAATACCTACGCCGTCTTTTACATTAAAGTGTTTAACCTCTTCGCCTTTCGGGCCATACACCAAGGTGCCGTCCGTTAACACACCATCCACATCAAATATGACAAGGGAGATTGACTGAGCTTTTTCTTTTATTTGATTTGGCAGCATCATAACGTTTTACCCTAATGTTTATTTTTAAGATGACGATTGTATTCGTCATCATAACGAACGATATCCAATTCATCCAAGACTGGACCACTTTGCACTTCAATGATTTCAAGCATGGTATCACTGGCATTGCGTAGACGGTGTTTTTGGTGGCGCCCCACACTTACCGCCTGCCCTTCAACAAGACTAAACACTTCATCATCCAACTGCACTTGAGCTTCGCCTTTCACTACCACCCAGTGCTCTTGTCTATTAGCATGACTTTGCAATGAAATTTGGCAATGAGGATAAACCTGTAATTGCTTAACCACATAGTACTGAGATTGCGCCAATACTTTAAAGCAACCCCAAGGTCGATGCACATCAATTCGATTCAACAAGCTGGTTAGATTATGAGCATGCAGATAATTAGTTATCTTTGCCATGTCTAGTAATTGGTCTTGATGGGCAAGCATCAACACATCATCATCGTCCACTAAAACCAATTCATCGTCGGTAAACACCAGCATGGTTTTGCCAGAAGAAAATACGTTTTTAGACGGATGATTTAATTGCTCGCGCCTTTTAACCAGGGACTGCCAAGATCCCAAATCATCCCATTCCAATGGCAAACACTGCATTTTTAGCCCTTGATGCTTTTCCAATACCGCCACATCAAACGATACAGATGACACATTACTGTAAGCATCGGCAATAAATGTAAAACCATACTGCTGGTAAGATTGCTCGTACGCAGCCTCAATAACGGCTAATTCAGACGGGCAATATGCAGCTAAGGCAGAGTAAATCGCTTTCGCACTGGCCAACACCATTCCACTGTTCCAGGCCACATCTTGGCACTGAATTAACTGACTGGCTGTTTCATGATCGGGCTTTTCTAGAAATTGCTCTACTGAGCAAGCCGCATCACCTTGTTGAAACCGCATATAACCATATTGAGTGGCGGCGAAACTGGGCTGAATACCAAATAAACCAATGCTATCGGAATCTAATTGCTGCCTTAGCACTTGAACCGCTTCAGCAAAACCCTGGGTATCTGGCAGATAATGATCTGCCGGCAGCACCAGCATCATGGCATCAGGGTCTTGAGACAAAACCGCCAAACACCCCAGCGCTACGGCACCTAACGTGTTACGCCCAGAAGGTTCCAATAAGACATTAGCCGAATTAAAAGAGATGGCATCCAATTGGTGTTGCAGCAAAAAGCGATGATCCGCCTGAGCCACAACAATCGGATTAAGAGTGCTGCAATGAGCTGCTCGTTTGATGGTACTTTGGAAAAGAGTCTCAGCCGAATCCAACACATCAAGGTATTGCTTCGGGTGATTGTGACGAGATAACGGCCATAATCGCGTTCCACTACCACCGGCAAGGATCACAGGATATATGGCCATCGTCTTAATCTTGCTGACTATTTAATTGATCTTCAATCTGCTGCGCCACATCACGGTATTTCTTATCCAGCTTTTTCATAGCCTTTTTCGAGATACCGCCCAACACATCCACAGCATGTCGTACGCGAGAGCGAGACATATCTGGGCCAATAATTTCCATGCTATCCAGCACAGAGAAAGAATTAGCCGTGCCAGCAATGGCCACAAAGAAACCAAACAAGAAGTCTTTAGGCTTGATACCTTCGATTTTCGCCAACGCAAATAAGCGTTGTTGAATTTCAGGTTTTTGCCAATTACGAATAGCTTCTAGCTGCCACAACCCCATTTGCAACAACTCAACCATTTGCGCAGGTTCAATAGATTTATGGGCAAAGTCTTCTTCTTTCAGGCTTGGCATGCCAGACAATAAGAATCCAGCTAACGGCACTACATCACTGAAACGTTCTACACGAGGCTGAATGTGCTGCACAGCCGGCATTAACGTATCTTTATTAAGACCCCATTTAATAAACTGCTCAACAAACGCTTCTTCAGAAAGATCGCGAATCCATTGGCTATTCAACCAGCTTAGTTTTTCTTGATCGAAAATTGGGCCACCCAAAGAAACACGTTTGATATCAAAATTAGCAAACATCTCATCGCGGCTAAATTGCTCACGCTCATCCGGCATGGACCAACCCATACGACCTAGGTAATTTAGAAGCGCCTCAGGCATAAAGCCCATGCGCTTGTAATACAAAATACTGGTTGGGTTCTTACGCTTACTTAACTTAGATTTATCTGGGTTACGCAATAACGGCATGTGACAAAGCACAGGCATGTCCCAGCCAAAATACTTATAAAGCAGCTGATGCTTAGGCGCCGAGCTTAACCACTCTTCACCACGGATCACATGGGTGATTTCCATGAGGTGATCATCCACAACGTTAGCCAAGTGGTAGGTAGGCATGCCGTCGGATTTCATCAAGATTTGGCAATCAATCATGCCCCAATCCATTTCGATATCGCCACGCAGCATGTCATTAAAGGTACAAACACCCTCTTCAGGCACATGCATACGCACCACATATGGGGCATTAGCCGCTTCACGCTCAGCAACGACTTCGTCCGCTAATTTTAAATCGCTGAACTTAAGGGCAGAGAAACCGCCTTCTTCTTGCTTCTTAGCGCGCAACTCATCCAGCTCAGCGGCGGTGCGGTAGCACTTAAACGCATGACCAGAAGCAAGTAGCTTCTCAACATGTTCAGCATAAATAGCACTACGCTCACTCTGGCGATACGGGCCTTTATCACCACCTACATCAGGACCTTCATCCCAATCCAGCCCTAACCAACGCAAACTGTCGTATATAGACTGCTCAGACTCTAAAGTACTGCGAGTCTGGTCCGTATCTTCGATGCGTAAAAGGAACTGGCCACCATGCTGACGCGCAAAGGCTAGGTTGAATAACGCGATGTAAGCTGTGCCTACATGTGGATCACCAGTTGGAGATGGGGCGATACGGGTACGAACAGTCATAAGAATCCTGAGGAGGTGCTACAAAAGCCGTGAATTATAGGCCCTATAGAGACTTTGGCCAATATCAAACCCTGAACTATGCTTAAAATAAACCCCGTAGGATCGCCGCCCACAATGCTCTATCAGATGTTTATCATATTTATGCTGATATCTTGTGCAGCGACGGCCTCACAGCTAGATAACCAAGACCTTCAGCAGGTTGATGAAGTCTGGGTGTATAAAGATCATAACCACCATTTTAACCAGCAGTCGATCCAATCCATTGCTCTTGATCAATGGCAATATATTGACCACCCTAACATCAACCTAGGCTATGTCTCCGCCACCACCTGGTTAAGATTCAACCTAAAAAACAACACATCCGAGCCCATACAGCGATTAATTGATATCAACTACCCGCTATTGGACTACGTCACCCTTTACGCCATTTTAGAGAATGACAACACAGCCACCCTACTTGAAAGCGGTGACAGCTTGGCATTTAGCTCCCGCACAATTAACCACCCAAATTTTGTAAGCGAAATCAATCTAGCTGCCAACACCACACAAACGTTCTTACTGAAAATTAAAAGCAATGCACCGATTCAAATGCAAATAAAAATCTGGAAAAGCGACAGCTTTCAGTTTTTTTATCGCAGCAAAGCCAGTTTGATTTTTTTATATTTAGGCATTTTATTAAGCACCGCCCTGTTTAACTTAGTGGTTTTCTTATTTATAAAAGAAAAGACCTATCTTATTTATGGCCTATATGCTGGCAGCTTTGCTCTTCTCATGGCATCACAAGATGCCATTCTGTATGAATATTTCTTCCCCAATCACCCGCAGTACCACAACTGGAGTCAATTACTTTTTGGTGCGGCCACCCTATCGCTGACCTGCTTATTTAACCTGATATTTTTACAGCTAGATAAGCACAACAAGGGACGCATACTGTATTTATTTAGTTTTATTCCTCCTGTGATTGTCTTATTTGGCATGGTGGTAAACTATGCCCTTGCCATTAAAGCCCTGGTAATTAGTATTATTGTCATTGTGCCGTCATGCTTTGTAATTGGTTTGATCTACTCAAAGCAAAACGAAAATCGGGTCTTTTACATACTTGCATGGACATGGCTACTCACTGGCGTGGTCATTTTTGCACTGGCAAAACTAGGGATCATTCCTTTTAATTTATTTACTAACCATGCAATACAGTTAGGCTCAGCCCTTGAACTCCTGACATTCGCCATTGCCCTTGCCAAACGCCTGCACACAGAAAAAGAAACTCGCATACAAGCACAACAAATCATCATAGACAGCACCAAACAAAGCGCATTACTGCAACAAGAGCTACTTTATAATGCCACCCACAACGACATCACAGGCCTACCTAATCGCAATCATTTCACTAATTGGATTGATCAATACATCAAACGACAAGACAGCTTTACGGTTGTACTCATGCGCCTATCACGCATAACCGAACTCGATAAAACCCTTGGTAGAAACATCAGCAATTACGCATTGGAGCAATTTGCTCAAATACTTAATAGTGAAGTACAAGCAATAGAAGGCATTCAATGCATTGACATCCAAGAAAACTTTTATGCGGCTAATTTAAGCAACAGCACATTAGGCTTTATCATCAGCACACAAAACCCAGAAGCAATCAGAGGTGCCTTGACCGAATTACAAGAAACCATTAACCAGCCGCTAAACATCAATGACATGCAAATCGACCCTTGGGTGATCACTGGTTTTTCTCACCACCCAGAACATGGCGACAACGCTCAAATTTTACTCAGAAACGCAGGCATTGCTCTGGATAACTCCCATAAGCATGATCATCAGATTTGCAGTTATCATCAAAATCTAGATACCTATAATGAGCGTCGCCTAATCTTAATTAACGAACTCAAAGCCGCCATCGCCAACAATGGAATGGCTCTGCACTATCAGCCACTCATATGCACTGACAACAAAAACATTATTGGCGCCGAAGCACTTATTCGCTGGCCCCATGCCGAATACGGCACCATCATGCCCGATGAATTCATAGAAATAGCCGAACAAACCGGCATCATTCAGGCCCTTAGTTTATGGGTATTTAAAAGCGCCCTACACCAACTGATTCAATGGCAAAAGCAAATCCCAGAGTTTCTTATGTCCATCAATATCAGTGCCCACAACATTCAAGATGAGCACTTTATATCGGCCCTATCCATTTTAATTAATGATCACAAACATCTTTCTAAAAACATCATTCTAGAAGTAACAGAATCGCAAATGATGAGCGAAACCCCCCATGCCTTTAAAAACTTATGGGGGTTACATGAAATGGGATTCATCATCGCCATTGACGACTTTGGCACAGGCTATAGCAACCTAAGTCACCTGAAAAAATTACCTGCCAATGAATTAAAGATTGATAAGTCATTTATTCTTAATTTAGAAGGCGACAATCAAAATCAAGTACTCGTACAAACCGCCATCCATATGGCCCACAACCTAGGCATGAGTGTTGTAGCCGAAGGGGTTGAATCAGAGCGCTGCTATAAGCTGCTCAAACAAATGGGCTGCGACATGTGCCAGGGCTATCACTTCAGCCGCCCTGTCCCTGCTGAGCAATTCAGCGCCTTGCTGAACAAAGGATGACCCAATAATCGAATTACGCTAAAATGCGCCGCCTTGAATTAAGGCTCAATAGACATGTCCAACACCCGATCCATCAACCGTACTTTCTCCACCGCCCCAATGATGGATTGGTCCGACAAGCATTGTCGTTACTTTTGGCGCCTGCTCTCCAAAGAAGCCCTGCTCTACACAGAAATGGTGACCTCTGGCGCCATTATTCATGGCCAAGGCGGCCCTGAGCGCTTTTTGAATTTCAACGAAGAAGAGCATCCCGTTGCCCTACAGCTTGGGGGCAGCAACCCAGCAGAACTGGCCAAGTGCGCAAAAATCGCCCAAGATTTTGGTTACGACGAAGTGAATTTAAACGTTGGCTGCCCAAGTGATCGCGTACAAAACAACCTCATTGGCGCGGTATTAATGGGCCACCCCAACCTAGTAGCAGATTGCATCAAAGCCATGCAGGATGCGGTGGATATTCCCGTAACCGTGAAACACCGAATCGGCATTGACGATCAAGACAGTTACGAAGAGCTGCACCATTTTGTGGAAACCGTTGCCAATACAGGCTGCGAAACCTTTATCATTCACGCGCGCAAAGCCATTCTTCAAGGTTTGTCACCTAAAGAAAACCGCGAGATTCCGCCATTGAAATACGAGGTGGTGGCTCAGATCAAGCGCGACTTTCCGCAATTAGAAGTGCTATTAAACGGCGGTCTAACCACCTATGAGCAAATGCACGATGCCCTTACCTACTGTGACGGCGTGATGCTGGGTCGTGAGGCTTACCACAACCCATCTGTCCTATTGGATGTAGATAGCGAGTTCTACGGCCACCCTGCCAGCATTAAAAACAAGAAAGACATTGTGCGCAGTCTTTACCCCTATATCGAACAGCACCTAAAGGAAGAGCGCAGCAAGCTCGCCTACATTACTCGCCATATTCTGGGCTTATTCAATGGGGAGGCCGGCAGTCGTCAATTCCGCCGCCACCTAAGCGAAGAGGCATACAAGAAAACCGCTGACATCGAAACAGTCGAAGCTGCACTGGCCATGATGCCCGACTAGCCTGCCACCCTATTTCCGGTTGAGTTTTCTTTATGAAATCTCACAGGGTTTGACATTACCTGCCATTTTCAACAAAGTAAGGTCATTATCGACACGGAAATAGCGGT
>JBFEWA010000327.1:0-3753 GCA_041546605.1 Bermanella sp. | reverse complement strand
GATTCTTAAGACCAGCGTGGTCTACGGCTTCAATCAAGGATTTATACGCATCCAACAACTCCATGTATTTACCAACCATGGCGATGTTCACTTCTTTTTCTGGGTTCAGCTTGGCGTCCACCACTTGATCCCATTCGCTCAAGTCAGCTGGATCGCACTCAAGACCAAATTTTTCCACCACGTATTCATCTAGGCCGGTTTGACGCAATAGATCTGGAATACGGTAAATAGTGTCGGCATCTTCTAAAGGCACAACTGCGCGCTCTTCCACGTTGGTGAACAGGGCAATTTTGCGCAGAGAGCTAGAATCGATACGGTGATCTGAACGACATACTAAGATGTCAGGCTGCAAACCAATGGAGCGTAACTCTTTAACACTGTGCTGAGTTGGCTTGGTTTTGGTTTCACCGGCAGTGGCAATATAAGGCACTAAGGTTAGGTGCATAGAAAGGGCGCGCTTGCTACCCAGTTCCACTTTTAGCTGACGCACAGCTTCTAAGAAAGGTAAGGATTCGATGTCACCTACAGTACCGCCAATTTCCACAAGGGCCACGTCTGCCCCTTCGGCACCTTCATACACACGACGCTTAATTTCGTCTGTGATATGAGGAATCACCTGAACCGTGCCGCCTAAATAGTCACCACGACGCTCTTTTGCGAGTACGTCTTGGTAGATACGACCGGTTGTGAAGTTATTACGACGACCCATGGTGGTGCGAATGAAACGCTCATAGTGACCAAGGTCCAAATCCGTTTCGGCGCCATCTTCGGTTACAAAAACCTCACCGTGCTGGAATGGGCTCATAGTGCCTGGATCTACGTTGATGTAGGGATCCAACTTGAGCATGGTAACTTTGAGTCCCCGAGCCTCTAGGATGGCTCCAAGAGAAGCGGAAGCGATGCCTTTGCCCAATGAGGACACAACACCACCTGTGACGAATATAAAACGAGTCGACATATAAGGTGAATCCGAAAAAGAAGTTGGATTTGTGCGTAACGAGATGGCGTTGCAGTCTACCAGAGAGAGGCCCTTGGGTAAATTAAGATTGCCCCATATTCGGGCTAAACCCCATTTTTTCTCGTTACTATTTGTGAAGGTTAGTAGCGGCGGACGTAAATCACCACTCGGCGATTCGTGGCTCTGTCTTGTTCTGAATAGCTTTGTCCCGCTTCCATCTTGGTCTTAGGACGAGAATCCGCATAACCTGAGGCTTTCAGCTGCGACTTATCCACCCCTTTACTCATGAGGTATTTCACCACATTACTGGCGCGGGAGGCGCTTAGCTCCCAGTTTGACGGGAATCGTGCGGTGCTAATGGGGACATCATCCGTATGGCCTTCGATTTCCACTAAGTAGGTTTTACCCGTGGTCTCTTTGATGACCTTGGTGACTTCCGCCAAAACCGGCAAAGCTTCAGGTTTAATGGCCGCACTGCCAGACTCATATAAAGAGAAGTTCGAGAATTCCACCCGAACCCCTTTCACATCAATATCCACACTGACGTTGTCCTGCATGTTGTGCTCGTCAATGATGTTATTCAGCTCTTTCTTAATGTCATTGAATGGGGTGACGGCTTTCTTACCCGAAATGATACTGGCGAGGCCTTCTTTTAAGGCTTCGATCTTGCCTTGGTTTAAGTCTGACACAGACAGAATCATCACAAAGAACGCCAACAGCAAGGTTATGGCATCAGCATAGGTGACAATCCAGCCTTCCCCGTCCGCATCAAACGTGGCACGACGTCGTCTTAATCCGCGTTTATAGGCTTTATCACTCATCGGCTTCGACTATGGTGTAGCGTTTGCTGGGTTTGATATAAGCATTCAAGCGATCTTGCATGACCAAGGCGTCTTTTTTCTCGCTGAGCAATACAAAACCGTCTGTGATCAGTTGATTGCGGAAATACTCTTGCTCTTGTTTTTCGGTCACTTGAGCGGCGGTGGGCTTAAATAATAAGTTGGCCAATAGCACGCCATATAAGGTGGTGATTAAAGCCAAGGCCAGACCTTTACCCAGATTGGCCATGTCATCCCCCATGTTATCGAGCATGATGATCAAACCCACTATGGTGCCCACCATGCCAAAACCCGGCGCATACACCCCCATGGTGTTGAGGATTTTGCCTTCTAAGGATTGGCGCTGCCAGTGGCTGTCCATGGCATCCCCCATAATGACTCGGATATCGGCTTGCTTGTAGCCCGACCCCATCAGCTCTAGTCCCAAGGACAAAAACTCATCTTTCTTCTCTTGTTTTGTGAGACTGTCTTCAAGGGCGGAAATGCCGCCATCACGATAAATGCGACTGAATTCCACAAAGCGTTTAACTAAATCCCTTAAATGACTTTGTGTGGTGCGTCCAGCAGAAAGTGTTTGAAACATGGCCTTCACCGCATGCATCACTTCCATAAAGCTAAAGCTGATCAAAGACGCCGCAAACGTACTGCCCACCACCATCATGGCACTGGCCAGACTGATAAACATCATATAGTTATCAGTGCTGCTAATAACGGCTGCTACAAATAATGCAATACCCGCCGTAATACCAATCAGGGTACTAAAGCTAATCATGATTCAGCCTGCTTTTGAGATTGCAATTGATCCATGGAGAACTTACCGGTGTGAATATACTCACGCAATTTATGCACAATGGCTTTTCTGGCAGGCTCAATATCTTTGGCACCAATGCGCCCTTCATAGCGTTTTAAATCTTCTCGCGCGAGTGCTTTGAGTTTTGGCGTTAGCGATGACAGTACATGAATTTTGAATTCATCTGGCGTGCCGCAAATAGCGCGACCAATACAGCTGCGCTCCACCTCACGCAAAGCATTGCTCAATATCTGACGCGGGGTTTTGGCCACATCGGCAAAGGTAAAATATTGCTGACGTAATTTATAAAAGGTATCGGGCTTATCTTGCTTCAAGCGTTTGAGCACTTTATTTTCTTCCGCTTGATTCATGTTATCCAGCATGTTCATTAACATGTGCAAACCATCTGCGTTCACGTTCTCAAAGCTTGGCACCTTCTGCGCCGCTTTTGCCAAACGATCCGCCACATCTTTAAAGGTATCCAAGGGAAAGGTTTCAAACTGCCCTAGTTCCGCAATAACCTGTGCTTGGCGCTTTTCTGGTATACGATTCAATACTCGCGCCGCTTGTTGCGCCTGTAATTGACTAATGACCAACGCCTGAATCCGCGCTTCTTCATGTTGTACCAAATACAACACTTGGGAATCATTTAACTTACCCAAGAACTCAAATGGGTGGCTTTTCACTTCTGGGGTTTCATGCACCGCCTTTTGTAAAAGCTGATAAAAATCCTGAGTATCTTGAAATTGCTGATCCTCATCTGGCGGCTGATCCGCTAAATGGGCCATGATGCTTTGTAACTGTTGTTGCTCGACATTAGGGAAAATTGAGCGAAACAAGCTACGGCCCAACACCTTATAAATGGAAGCGGCCATGGGGATCTTTTCTTCTTGGCCGAGCAACTGATCCATGGTGCCTTGCACATGTTGCGGCTGACCCAATCCTAGAGAAATAATTTCTTGTCGCGTTTTTTGCAAAATTTGTTTGTTATCTGGCTCTTGTGGCTCATTTAATGAGAGAGCTTCCGCACCCGATTCCGCTTTCATCGGTAATGCAGCACTGGCCTCCTCTTTAGTCGGCTGTTTTTTGCGCAAAGACAAGATAATCAAACTAATCAATAATAACGCCAGTAAACTTAACAACCCCAATAACAGCGCATTAAAGTT
>JBFEWA010000191.1:0-6295 GCA_041546605.1 Bermanella sp. | reverse complement strand
TGTCTCAGGGGCTATTGGCCAGCGAGCATTTAACCATTTTGGCGCCGGCATCGGTTACGCAATATGCGGTGAATGCCCATGGTGCTCAGTTACAGGTGCAATTAGCGTCTGGGCAAGAAACCATACAGGCAGGTTTATTGGTACTTGCCGACGGTGCCCAGAGTGAAGGCTGTCGACAACTGGGTATTGCTCAAACCCGTCACAGTTATGAGCAACATGCTGTGATCTGTAATGTGAGTTTTGATCGTCCTCATGAACATTGGGCGTATGAACGCTTTACACTGGGTGGGCCGTTGGCGTTGCTGCCCATGCAGGGGAATCGCTACGGTTTAGTGTGGTGTATGCAAAGCCATCAAGCACAAGAATATTTAGCGCTGGATGATCAAGCATTCAGTGAGCGCTTACAACAAACCCTAGGCTTTGATAAGGGCCGCTTAGTGAAAGTGGGCGCGCGCGCCAGCTATCCGCTGGCTCTCACCAAAGCTTGCGAGCAGGTGCGTCAGCATGTGGTGGTATTGGGTAACGCTGCCCATGGTTTGCACCCTGTGGCTGGGCAAGGCTTTAATCTGGCGTTGCGTGATGCGTATGTACTGGCAAAAAACATTCAACAAACCTTCTCTGAGTTTGGCCGAGATCAAGTGGGCCAGCTTTCTCATTTGTTAGCCTACGAGCAGGCACAAGTGAAAGATCAGGCTCTCACCATTGGTATGAGTCATTATTTGCCCACCAGCTTCGCTCAAGCAGGCAGTGTCTGGTCTGTATTGCGTGGCTTGGGATTAACCCTGATGGATCAAGTGCCAGTGGCAAAAACGCTCTTTGCTCGTCAGGCCATGGGCTTGGTGGGCAGTGTGCCCCCTTGGCGACCTTAACGAATTGGAATGCAAACTATGAATCAGTCTTTTGATGTGGTGATCATTGGTGGTGGTCAAGTGGGTGCTGCGGTGGCGGCGGCCTTGAAGACAGCCCCTATTTCCATTGCGTTAATCGAAGCACAGGTTCCTGATCTTGCCGATAGCACTGCCCAGACCATTGATAATTGTGATTTACGCGTCAGTGCGTTGAATCTGGCCAGTGAGAATTTTCTGCGCCAGCTCGGCGCTTGGCAAAACATACCGGCTCATCGCTTAAGCCCTTACAGCGCTATGCGTGTCTGGGACGGTGAAGGCACAGGTCATATCCAATTTCACGCGGACGAACTGGCCGAAACCCATCTTGGGCACATAGTGGAAAACCGGTTGACCAATCAAGCGCTCATGGATGGCTTGCGCCAGCAAAGCAATGTGCAATTGTTTACTCCAGTAAAAGTGGCGCAGTTAGAACGTTTGCAAAACCAAGTTTACGAGATTCAATTAGATAACGGTCAGACCTTGCATACACCCTTGGTGGTGGCGGCTGACGGCGCGCGTTCGTTCGTGCGTGAATGGGCACAATTTGAAACCCGTGAATGGGATTACGGCCACCATGCTTTGGTGTGCGCCATTGAAGTGGAGCGTGCCCACGAACAGTGTGCTTGGCAACGCTTCACCGAGGACGGTGTGTTGGCATTCTTGCCTTTGGCTCAAGCTAATTTATGCAGCATTGTGTGGTCTTGCCCAGAAGACCAAGCGCAGCAGTTATTGGCGTTAGATGACGCGCAATTTTTGCAGACTCTTTCGCGCAGTTTTGAATACAAACTGGGGCAGGTAAAAGCTTGTTCAAAGCGCGTGGCCATTCCTTTGCGCCAGCGTCATGGTAAACGCTATGTGAAAGACGGTGTGGTATTGGTGGGGGATGCGGCCCACAGTATTCATCCATTGGCTGGACAAGGGGTGAACCTTGGGTTCATGGATGCTTACGTGCTGGCGGATGAAATCAAGCAAGGTTTGCAACGGGGCTTGAGTGCCCATCACCCAGAGGTGTTGGCGCGATATGAACGCCGTCGTATGCCGGAAAACCTCACCATGATGGCCACCATGGAAGGCTTTAAACGCTTATTTGCGGTGAAAACGCCTGCTCTGCGTTGGTTGCGCAACTGGGGGATGAGTAAGGTGAATGATTTGGGCTTTTTGAAAAATCACATTGTGCAACAGGCCATGGGCAGTCAGCGCCGAATTCGCTAATTCGACAACTAGAGCAGCCCATAATTGTTTGGGCTGATCCCCATTTCAGCAAAGCTTTCTTTGAAGGTTTCTAGGTCGTAATCGTTAAAGCCTAAGTACTCCAACACCATTTTCCCCACGTCTTGCCATTCAAAGTCTTCATCTTGGCGGCCCAATACCTTGTAAGTACCGCAAATGTGCTCGGCCATTTTTAAAATACAGGTGAGGGTGGTTTGGTCGTTCTCTATGGTTTGTTTGCTAAACAAACGCTTGCAGTTATGGTGCTCAGCGATGATGTCGCACAGCACTTTAGGTAGGTTCCAAGACTTGGCTGTGTAGTAACCAATGACCGCGTGATTGGTGTTGAGCTGTTGGTTTTCAAAATCAATGATGCGGTTATAGCCCCCTGAATAACTCTCTTCCATGACTTCCAAATAATTAGGGTAGCGATGCATGAGTAGAGGCACCCCTGCATTGTGGAACAAACCAAGGGCATAAGCGTTATCTGGGTGGCTGTAGCCCACTTGCTTGGCGATGGTGGCACTGGTCATGGCAATATCCATGGCGCTGTCCCAAAATCGAGTGAGAGCCTTGATGGTGTCGTCGGTCATGGAGCTTTTGATACTGATGCCGTTGACGATATTCACCACGCTATTCATGCCTAAGATGCCCACCGCTTGCTGAATACTGGTGATTTCATTGGATAAGCCGTAAAACGGGCTGTTGACGACCTTTAGCACCGTACCGGCAAGACCCACATCTTGCTTAATGAGCTCAGCAATGCGGTTGATATCTGGGTCAGGCATCACCTGTTCCATCTGCAGATCCACCATGATTTGTGGCTGTGGCGGAATGCTGATGCCTTGCAGAATTTTTTGTATTTGGTCTTGGCTGAGTTCAGACACGTATGGTTAACCTAATAATGAGTATCTGATATTTAGTTTAGACAACATTTGGGGTTTCCCAGTTATAATTGTGTTGTTTTTCCTTATATATCACCCAAATAGGACGCCCATGACCTTACCCGTATTACGCTTAAAAGCGAAAGAAGATAAACGCCTAAGACAAGGTCATGTGTGGATTTACAGTAATGAGGTGGACACCAAGGCCTCGCCTCTTAAGTCGTTCACCTCAGGTGAGCAGGTGATTGTGCAATCTTCTCAAGGCAAAAACTTAGGGGTGGCGTATATCAACCCCAATAGCTTGATCTGCGCGCGTTTGTTGTCCCGTCGTCCTAAGCTGTTTGGCCGTGGACAAATCATGCAACGCATTGAAATGGCGTTGTCACTGCGTGAAGCCTGTTTTGATCATCCTCATTATCGATTGGTGTATGGCGAGAGTGATGGTTTGCCGGGTCTGGTGATTGATCGTTTTGGTGATTATTTCGTGGCGCAAATCTCCACCGCCGGTATGGAGGCCATGAAGTCACAAATCCAAGCGGCTCTCACTCGTATTTTTGAAGTGAAAGGGTTGCTGTGGAAAAACGATGGCAAGATGCGCGTACAAGAAGGCCTAGATGAATATGTAGAAGTGGCGGTAGGTGAGGTTCCTCAAATGGTGCCCATGATTGAAAACCAAACGCAATTTGAAGTGCCGGTGTGGGATGGGCAAAAAACCGGATGGTTCTACGATCACAGATTAAATCGTGAGCGCATTAATCGTCATGTGAAAGGCAAGCGTGTATTGGATATTTGCAGTTACGCCGGCGGTTGGGGCGTGCAGGCGGCAGTGGCCGGTGCTGAGCATGTCACCTGTGTGGATGTGTCTAAGCAAGCATTGGATTGGGTAGAAAACAACGCCAAATTAAACGGTGTGCAAGATAAGGTAACGTGTATCCAAGGGGATGCCTTTACCGTCATGGAGCAGCTGATTGATGAGATGCAACAGTACGATGTGGTGATTTTAGATCCGCCGGCGTTCATCCCAAAACGCAAAGACATTCCCGCCGGTGAGCGCGCCTATCAAAAACTAAATCAGCATGGCATGCGTTTGTTAGCCGCGGATGGTTTTTTATTAAGTGCGTCGTGCTCCATGCATTTAAGTGAAACCAGTTTAGAGCGCATGTTGATGCAAGCTGGGCGACACTTGGATCGTCATGTGCAAATTATTGAGCGCGGTGGGCAAGGGCCGGATCATCCTGTGCATCCTGCCATTCATGAAACCCGTTATATTAAAAGTTTAATGTGCCGCGTGGCATTGAATCAGTAAGCATATGAAAGCATTAATTCAACGTGTGAAGCACGCTAAAGTAGAAGTGGACGGCGAAATCACTGGCGCGATTGATCAGGGTATCTTGGTTCTACTGGGTGTGGAGAAAGAAGACACCCAAGAGATCGCGGATAAGCTGTTAAAAAAGATTTTAAGCTACCGCATTTTCTCCGATGAGAATGGCAAGATGAACTTAAATGTTCAGCAAATCTCTGGGCAGTTATTGGTGGTGTCGCAATTCACCTTAGTGGCAGATACGCAAAAGGGCACACGCCCTGGGTTTTCAAAAGGGGCGTCGCCGCAATTAGGCGAAGCTTTGTATGATTATTTTGTGGCTGAAAGCCACAAGGTAATGAATACCCAAACTGGGCGATTCGGTGCTGGCATGCAAGTGAGTTTGCAAAATGATGGACCAGTGACCTTTATGTTGGAAGTAAATTAACCTTCATTTGAGCATAAAAAAAGACGACCTAGGTCGTCTTTTTTTATGGGTAGAAAGCACAGAGCGCGCGGCGTTTAAAACAATTGCTCAGGGGTCACACTTTCTTCATTAACACTCTCTTCCCCTTCTTGAGTCGTGTAAGGGTTGCTCAGAGCCGGTTCTTGTTCCATTTGCTGTGGCACATTTTCTTCACGGAAGGTTTCGAAAATTGCATTGGTTTGCCCTGGATAAGCGCGGTTGCCTGTGTCAGGATCAATACGAATTGAAACTAGACCGTCCGGTTGTTTAATGGGGGATTCTGGCATGTTTTGCAGTGCCACATTCATATACTCCACCCAGATCGGTAAGGCTGTGTTACTACCAAACGCCCATTTACCCAAGGTACGTGGACTGTCAAAACCCACCCAAACGTTAGCCACCAATTTATTGTTATAGCCTGAGAACCACGCATCTTTTTGATCGTTAGTTGTACCGGTTTTACCGGCTAAATCGTTACGATTGAGCGCCAGTGCGCGTTTACCTGTACCGTGCTTAATTACGTCTTTGAGCATGGTGTACATAAGGTAATTTACGCGCTCATCCATAATGCGATAAGCCAAAGGCGGAAACTGATCGGTAAACTCTTGGATCTTTTGCTGCTTTTGTTCTTTCAGTAGGGTTTCATTAATCTCCCCGTCAACTGGCGCCAAGGCCAAACGGGCTTGCTCTTCTTCTTCGAGTTTTTGTTTGAATTCTTCAATGCTGGTTAAGCAAGGCTCACACACGATCCGAGTGTTGTGTTCAAACAAGACTTCGCCATCGTTGTCTTCAATCTTACGAATAAAATGTGGGTCAACTTTGTAGCCGCCATTGGCAAGCGCGGTGTAGGCACTGGCCATTTCATAAGGGGTTAAACCTGAGCTGCCCAACGCTAAAGAAAGATCGCGGTTGAGTTTGGCTTTGGGTAAACCAAAACGGGTAATGTAATTAATGGTGCGGCCAATGCCGGTACGACTGAGCACTCGAATCGATACGAGATTACGTGATTTATACAGGGCTTGACGCAGGCGCGTGGGGCCGAAGAATTTACCACTGTAGTTTTCAGGGCGCCAAATGGCCTCCAAGCTGTCGTCTTCAAACACCACTGGCGCATCGTTAATAATGGACGCTGGCGTGAGGCCGTATTCTAAACCGGCACTGTAAACAAACGGTTTGAAGCTGGAGCCTGGTTGGCGATCCGCTTGCACGGCGCGGTTGTATTTACTCAGGTCAAAATCATAACCACCTACCAAGGCTTTTAGTTCACCGTTTTGTGGATCAAACGATACTAAAGAGGCTTGTGCTTCGGGTTCTTGCGCTAGCCAATACCCATCTTCGATTTTTTGCAGCAGAACACGTTGGCCAGTGGTGAATAAGTCAGTAGCGGTTTGGATTTCAGGACCTAGGTCATTGACACTTAAATATTGTCGCGCCCATTGGTAATGCTCAAACGGCATGACGATGTCGTCTTGATTGGGTGTTGCCAAGGTAACCGAGTGATCTTCTTCATTAATGTCAGTGACCACGGCCCATTCTAAATCCCCTGGGT
>JBFEWA010000192.1:0-6293 GCA_041546605.1 Bermanella sp. | reverse complement strand
CTTATCTCCATCGTTTTTATGATTCACGTTGAGTGGCAAAGAAAAAAAATCACAGACGTGGCTATTCTTTATGATCATTTGCGTACCCAGTTATACCAAGACTTATTAACTGAGTTTGAGCCAGATTTAAAAACCTGGGGTGCTGAAATTCAAGAAGACCTTACCTTTCGTTTTAACAAAACCGAATTGCTATTTGCTAAAGGGGAGTCGGACTTAAATCCAGATTTTAAGGTTATCCTTGGCAATTTTTTCCCGCGTTATTTGCGAATCATTACCGCGGATAAATATCGTGACGACATTTTAGAAGTACGCATCGAAGGTCACACTTCCAGTGCTTGGTATGGTGCGGCCAGTAATGATGATGCGTATATCTATAATATGGCTCTTTCTCAAGCGCGTACACGCAGTACGTTGGCTTATTTACTGAACTTACCAGATGTGGCAGATGAAAAATCTTGGTTAAAAACTTATTTGACCGCTAACGGCTTATCCTCGGCCAAGGTGATTGTGGATAGCAATGGCGTGGAGAATGATGAACGTTCCCGACGGGTGGAATTTAAAGTCCGTACCGATGCCGAAGGCAAAATCGCCACCATACTTGAAGATGCCTTACCATGAAACTAATGGACTTCACTCAGGATGACAATCTTAACCAATTGCGCAAGACCATGGGAGCTGAGCAACTTGGGCAGTTTGAGTTGTTTGATCCTGAGTTGCATTTAAGTTGGCAAGACAAACAAAACTTAGCCAAAGATTGGATTAATATTAATGCCAATCGACTGCACGCTGGTTATGAACAAACTCTGTATTTTAAAAATAGCCCCGTGGTGGCCAAGGTGGGCACAGCGCTGCATTTTGCATTATGTGATGATCTAAAAAAACAAATCAGCCAAGGTTTGTTACCGGATGTACCTGTGACCACAGGAACAGATAAACTCAGCAAGGCTAGTACTTGCCCATATTGCCTGCATGCGATTTCTTACGAAGGTTTTGATGTATACCGTCATCGCCACCAAGAATATAACGATAAGATATTAAAGAGCTTTAATTTGGTGAAGTACCTACAAGCTCGTCAAATTTAACGGTTCTTTTACTTGTATCACATAACGCCGTGTGACATTTGGCCAGTGATACATAAAGTCAAATGGCTGTTTCATATGGTCGTTGTGAGTGAAATTTGTACACCTATACTGGCGTCAATTCAGTTATTAGGCGTATTCCATGACCATGCATACAGGCATTCAATTTGCTCCAAATGATGCGGGCAAAGCTAGTACCACTCAAACCGGTAAGCAGATTTTCTCCCACACGTTATCCGAACAAGCGCCAGCCTTAAGTCGTGCCATTCTTAAACAAGGCAATTGGCGCAAGCAATATATGAAATATATCCCATTAATGGTTGAGCAATTCGCCAAAAGCCATGAATGTGCAGAAGCTATGGCGGAGCGAGGATTGGCGGCCAGTTATGAGGGTTTTGTATTTCATCGTGATGGTATGAGCTTACCGTTAAAACAGGCTATGGATATCCATGCGGGTGAGTTTTTTCATACGGCAGTCATTGAAGGCCGTGCGCCACGACAGTTGCGCTTGAATATTCAACACAAGGGAAAGCGCTTACAAGGCGCATCATTGCAACAGCAGATAAAGCAATGGATTGAGCGAGGCATCATTGAAGCTGAGCATGGTCGCGATGTGTTACAGACCTTGGATGATCCGCACGCTTTGGATTTATCGGCCCACACATTTGTATTGTTGGGTGCTGGATCGGAAGTGGGCCCCATCAAGATATTATTAGCACTGGGGGCTACGGTTGTGGCCATCGCGCGTAACAAGCCGGACAACTGGAAGCGTTTGATTAAATTGGCGCAAGAGTCCAGTGGGCGCTTGGTGATTCCATGTACCTTAGATCCTGAAAATAAAAGCCCTGATGAGATCGCACATTTTGCCGGTGCGGATTTATTAACTCACACACCTGAAATCGCCCATTGGCTGGCCGGTTTTCAACAGCCATTAAATATCGGAAGTTATGCATACCTTGATGGCGCCAAACATGTGCAAGTGGTTATGGCCATGGACGCTATTACCCAGTATTTGTTGCAGCGTCGCAATGACATTACCTTATCGTATTTGTTAACCCCATCTGATGTGTATTGCGTGCCTAAAAATGTATTGGATCATTGCGTGCATAAAGTGAAGGCAAATACAGTGACAGCTCTAACAGCGCGACTGTTGAATAAATTAACCTTAGGTCGCTTGTTTTCACCGAGTATTGTGAAAGAAGTGAAAAATACACTGGGGCGACGCTTTGGTATTTTAGATAATTTAGTGGAGCAACAAGGGCCTAACTATGTGCTGGCAAAACACATTCAGCGCTGGCGAGCCATTACTGCTGCCAAACAAGGAATTCAAGTCAGTTGTAATGTGGCGCCGGCTTCGTCTACTCAGTCTGTGACCAGTAATCCGTTTTTTGCCGCGGCCATGAATGGATCCGAAGCATTTGGGGTGGAGGTGTTTTCGCCAGATTTAGTGAATGTGCTCATGGCGCTGCAAATGCTGAGTGATTTGAAGTCATCCGCTCAGCGTGAGCGAGGCGAAGCATTGTTTGTAAGTGGTGCCAATCATGGTGGTGCTTGGCGCGTAGGTTATGGCTTTCGATCTCTATTAGTGTTGAGTCTCTTGGTTGGCTTCACGCAAAAACTCAATCCAGTCAAAATGTTAAGCCGATTCACGCGGGTGAAAAAGAAGCAAGCACTTAAGTATTCATAGCTGTGATGGATGCCTACGATTCAGTGTCCACTTTGACCTTTTATTGTCTTCTTCGCTTATGTCACACTGACGTTACCTAGTACAAAAATAACAAGGTAACGTCATGGCCTTTTCAACTGTGTTAAAACGATCTTTGCAGGGGCTTGCCCTGATTGCACTGATAGTTTGTTCCTATTTGTATTATCAATTACAAGCAAGCTTGCCTTTATTAGAAGGTGAATTGTCCTTTGATCAAGTGAGTGCCCCTGTGTCCATTGAGCGGGATCAACAGGGGATTCCCACCATTACAGCGCAATCCCGTGAAGACACGGCCTTTGCACTGGGTTTTTTACACGCTCAAGAGCGTTTATTTCAAATGGACTTGTTACGAAAAAACAGTGCAGGAGAATTGAGCGAATTATTTGGTGAGCTGGCGGTGAAATTTGATAGCAAGATGCGCATTCATCAATTTCGTAAACGCGCACAATTAGCCGTTGAGCACCTACCGCCTTACCACAAACACGTTTTACAGGCTTACACCCAAGGGGTAAATGCAGGCATAGCACAATTGGCGGCCACGCCGTTTGAGTATCAAGTACTTAATGTAGAGCCTGCTCGTTGGCGACATGAAGACAGTGCGTTGGTGTTGCTAAGTATGTACATCGACTTGCAACCAGAATGGAGCCAAAGCGAGCGATCATTGGCGGACATGCGCGATCTATTACCTGCGGATTGGTTTGCGTTTCTCACCAGTCAAGGAGGCTATTGGGATGCGCCTCTGCAAGGGGAAGCCTTGGTGGAAAACTCCATTATTCCGCAACAGCCTTTGGCATCTTTTAGTGAAGCGCCCAACAATGATCAGTTAAGCGATTATCAATTTTTCGATCAAATTCATTATGGCTCCAACAACTGGTCGGTTGCTGGCGCGTTGACGCCTCATGGTTCGGGCATGGTGGCCGATGACATGCACTTGAAATTACGGGTGCCGAATATTTGGTATCGTGCTTCATGGTATTTACAGAATGGTCGTCGCATCACCGGCGCCAGCTTGCCTGGCACCCCTGCCATTGTGGTGGGCAGTAATGAGCACATTGCCTGGGGCTTCACCAACAGCCAAGGGGATTACCATGATGTGATCGTGTTAAAAACCAATGAGGCTAAAACACAGTACTTAACCAAAGATGGCTTGCAAGACTTTCAAGTGGAAACGGAAGTAATGCAGGTGAAAGGTAAAGAGCCGGTGAACGTGGATGTAAAACTGACCCAATGGGGGCCGGTGATTGGTGAAAACCAAAAAGGCGAACTGCTGGCCATGCGTTGGGTGACCCATGACATTGAAGGAGTGAACTTTCGCTTAATGGATCTTGAGCAAGTTAACAATGTGGAAGAGTCATTAATCGTAGCGGCGCAATCTGGAGTGCCTGGGCAAAACTTTAATGTAGTGGATAGGAACGGCAATCAAGCTTGGACGATTATGGGTCGTATCCCTAAACGCTTTGGATTTGAAACCGGCATGGGTCAGAACTTTGATGGTAGCCAGTTACCACAGGATTGGAGTCAAGGGGATATAGGCTGGGCAGGCTATTTAGATGCGCAAGATTACCCTAAAGTGGTGAACCCTAAAGACGGTCGAATCTGGACAGCCAATGCCCGTATTGTCAGTGATGAATTATTGAAAAAAGTGGGTATCAATAATTACGCATTAGGCCCGAGGCAAAAACAAATTCGTGATGGTCTGTATGCCTTGGAAACATTTAATGAGCAGGACTTTTTGGATATACAGCTAGATGATAAAGCGGTGTTCTTAACTCGCTGGCATGAGCTATTACTCAATTTAGTCACCAAGTATTCAAGTGAAAACAACGCTGACGTGGTGGAGGTGTTAAAACATTGGCAGGGCCGTGCCAGTGCCACCAGTGCGGGTTATTTATTTGTGAAGCGCTTCCGCGAAAGTGTGGTGGATGAAACCGTAGGCAGTATTTATCGTTTTATTGAAAATAACAGCAATGAGTTTTCGCCTTCGTCCATTGATAACTTTGTCGAATATCCAGTTTGGCAATTGGTGACAGAGCAGCCGCGACAGCATGTTCCTAAAGGACATGAGAATTGGGATGCATTTCTGCTGACCATTGTGGAAAAAACAAAAACGAAGTTGTTAGCAAACGGTGGCGAATTGGCCGAGCAGACCTGGGGGCAAGCGAATACACTCGCCATTAAGCATCCATTAAGCAAAGCCATTCCATTATTGGGTTGGTTAACGGATATGCCTGCGCAACCTATGCATGGTGACACGTATATGCCGCGGGTACAAAAGCCCAATTCAGGGGCATCACAACGCTTCGCGGTGTCACCAGGTCATGAAGAAGACGGCTATTTCCATATGGCCACAGGCCAAAGTGGGCATCCGTTGTCGCCGTACTTTGATGCCGGGCATGATGATTGGGTTGAAGGCGTGGCGTCATCATTTTTGCCAGGATCGACTAAGTGGACGCTAACCTTAGCGCCTAAATAAATATACCAGCCAACAAAAAAGCCAGTGACATGTAAATGCCGCTGGCTTTTTTTATATCTGCAACAATGAGTGGTTTAGTCGATCAAACCATATTGCTCACGCAGGATATCAATGATTTCTTGCTTAGGGTTATCGGATAAGTGCAAAGGCTTACCGGTAATTTTTTCCGCAATATCAATGTAGGTTTTGCTCACTTGTGCAAATACCTCAGCTGGTAAGGCGTTGTCGCGGGCTAACGCTTCGCGCTCATCCATGCGATCTTTATTTAAAAGAATGTCCGGGTCAGGGAAGTGGTTAAGCAGTAATTGGCGGAAGCCTTCTTTGCTGTTTTCGACCACGCGGCCATTACGGTATTCTTCGCCGTCCCAAATGCGGGAACTGTCCGGGGTGCCTACTTCATCCATGTAGATGAGTTTTTCTTGGCCGCTGGCATCGGTCACATAACCGAATTCAAATTTTGTATCCACAAAGATCTGATCAATGTTTGCTAACGCTTGGCTAATAACATTAAAGCCTTCGCTTAATAGTTTTTCGTACAGATCAATGTCGGATTCGCTGCGCAAGTTAAACGCCGCATAATGATCGCGGATATCTTGGCGGCTTACGTTGACATCGTCTTGCTCGGGCACACCTGGGATGCCTTTTAAAATCCCCTTGGTACTAGGAGTCATGAGCAGTTCTGGTAGTTTTTGGTCTTTACCTAAGCCTTCTGGCAATTGAATGCCACAAAAATCACGCTCCCCTTTGCTGTAGGCGCGCCACATGCTGCCTGTGATGTATGAACGACAAATGGCTTCGATCATGACAGGGCGTGCTTTTTGTACGATCCATACAAATGGGTGCGGAATATCTAAGATGTGGCTGTCGGCAAGACCTTGATCTTTAAATAGTTGGAACCAGTGATTGGAAATGGCATTCAACGCCGCCCCTTTGCCTGGAATACCTTGCAAACCGCCTTCACCATGCCAAATGCAGTCAAACGCACTGATGCGATCGCTGATCACCATGATGGCCAAAGGGGCATCAGGGGCCACGT
>JBFEWA010000326.1:0-3803 GCA_041546605.1 Bermanella sp. | reverse complement strand
TTTATCGTTATAGGTGTATAAGGTGACTTTTTGCGCTTTACCGCAGGCTTGGCGTAAACGCTTTTCTTCTACCTGGCCCAGTTCAATCCAGTGCTCGATTTCATCGCTGAAGCTTTTTTGCCAAAGGTCTGGCTCATCCTGGGTGGAAAGCCCTTTGGTAAAGCTCAGCTGCTCATGGGCATTTAAAGCAAATGCCATCAAGCGCACCATCATGCGTAAATCGTTTTCACTTGGGTGTTGGGCCAATGTCAGATTGTGGCTTTGGTAATAATGGCGATCCATATCACTAATGTGGAGTTGTACTTTGAAAATACTGGCGGTTAGTGCCATGGCTCACCTTTTTGCGTTTAGTTACAAATGTTCATCATCAAAGGGCAGATTATACGGTAAAATGCGCGCAATCGATGTTTGAATTTATTTGGGAGGCATTATGCCCGTTGCCAGTGCGTGTCATATCTTGGTGAAAGAAAAGGCGTTAGCCGAACAGTTAAAAGAGCGTTTAGCCAAAGGGGAAGACTTTGCAGCCTTGGCGAAAAAGTACAGTACTTGCCCAAGTAAGAAAAATGGCGGCAATTTAGGGGAGTTTCACAAAGGGGATATGGTGAAGCCCTTTGATGATGTGGTGTTTAAACGTCCCATCTTAAAGATTCATGGCCCTATCAAAACCCAATTTGGTTATCACCTGATTAAAACCCTATATCGCAGTTAATCCATGTTGGCTTTCATTAACGAATATCGCTCCGTCATTCATTTGCTGCTGCATGCATTGGTGCCCTTGCTGCTAGTGTTGGCTGTCGTACCGAAAGGTCAGCAACGCACCGTGTTTTTGCTGTTGATGGTCACCATGCTGGTGGATGTGGATCATCTACTGGCGACGCCTATTTATGCCCCTAATCGTTGCAGTATTTTGTTCCACCCGCTGCATCAGGTGATCCCCATGGTTGGTTATGGGCTGATGGCCCTGTGGCCAGGCCTGTTGTGGCTGCTTAAGCGCCAAATCCGCAAATGGGAAGCCATAATGGGTTGGATAGGCGTGGGCTTATTGATCCATATGCTGTTGGATGCCTCAGATTGCGTGTGGATGCGCCTGGCTTAGAGTTTCCCCTGTCAGTGCGTTTATTATGGTAACTATGGATGGCAGTGGGGTTTCGCTGCCGTATTTCACCGCAGGCAGCGTATTTTCTTTCCCTTATGATCTATTTTTAAGCGCCTAATTTGGGTAAAATTCGGCCCCTATTTTTATGTAACGGCCTTGTCCCTAGGAGTTTCCTTGGAAGTTCAACCTATTGTTAATCTGATCAAAGACCTGAAAGCACGTACTGACATGCTTAGGGGGTATCTTTGACTACGATACGAAAGCAGAGCGTCTTCAAGAAGTTGAATTAGAACTGGGGCAGCCCGAGATCTGGAATGAACCAGAAAAGGCGCAAGAGCTAGGCCGTGAGCGTTCGAGTCTTGAGGCCGTAGTGAACACCATTAACGATATGGACACAGGTCTGGCCGACTGCCAAGATTTATTAGATATGTCCGTGGAAGAAGGGGACGCAGACAGCGTTGCCGATGTGGAAGCGGAACTGGCCGGTCTTCAAGCCCATCTAGAAAAACTCGAATTCCGTCGTATGTTCTCCGGCGAAATGGACCCGAACAGTTGTTACTTGGATATCCAATCAGGCTCCGGCGGTACCGAAGCACAAGATTGGGCGGAAATGATTCTGCGTATGTACTTGCGCTGGGGAGAAGCGAAAGGCTTCAAAGTGGAGTTGATGGAAGCCTCTGCCGGTGAAGTTGCCGGAATTAAGAGCGCCACCATTCGTTTCGAAGGTGAGTACGCATTCGGTTGGTTACGTACTGAAACCGGTGTGCATCGCTTAGTGCGTAAATCGCCGTTTGACTCCAGTGGTCGTCGTCATACTTCGTTTGCATCGGTATTCGTATCACCCGAGATCGACGACAACATCGAAATTGAAATTAATCCAGCGGATTTAAAAATCGATGTGTATCGCGCCAGTGGCGCCGGTGGTCAGCACGTTAACACCACGGAATCTGCGGTGCGTATTACCCACGTTCCAACGAACACGGTAACCCAGTGTCAGAACCAACGCTCGCAACACAAAAACAAAGACCAAGCCATGAAACAGTTAAAAGCAAAACTGTATGAGCTTGAGTTAAGTAAACGTAATGCGGAAAGCCAAGCCCTAGAAGACTCTAAGAGTGATATTGGTTGGGGCTCGCAAATTCGTTCATATGTATTGGATGATTCGCGTATTAAAGATTTACGTACGGGTGTTGAAAACCGTAATACGCAACAAGTGTTGGATGGGGCGTTAGACCCCTTCATGGAGGCCAGCCTCAAGGCCGGTTTGTAAGCTATTGCGCTTGTTTATAGTGCGTTAAAATTTGGTTCGATCTACTCACGTATAAAGACATACGCTCCGTGATCTCATCAAATTTTGCCTTCTCTAAACGGCGCTCATGACGCTTACAAAACTCAAACTAGAACTTTTAGAAAGTAGGATGGGTTAGTACAACCCATCACATTAAAGAATTTAAACGCGTCTGACATTCAATGTGTTGTCGGACTTAACCAAAGGTAAAACCATGACTGAACCACGTGATGAAAATAAATTGATCGCTGAGCGTCGTGCGAAGTTAGCTGCACTACGTGAAGGCTGTTCTGCAAACGGTCACAGAAACGACTTCGACCGAAAACACGTGGCGGGCGACTTACAGAAACAGTTTGGTGAGTTCGATAAAGAAACCTTAGAAGAACAAGATAACCAAGTGGCCGTTGCTGGTCGTATCATGTTCCAACGTGGTCCTTTCGCACAAATTCAAGACACCTCTGGCACGATCCAGGTGTACATTGATAAAGAAGTGCAAAAAGAAGTGAACTACAAGAGCGCGTTTGACCTTGGCGACATTATCGGCGCGCGCGGTGCGTTACACAAATCCGGTAAAGGTGAGTTGTACGTAAACGTAACCAAAGCCGACGATTTAGTGATGCTAACGAAATCTTTGCGCCCACTGCCGGATAAATTCCATGGCCTTGCGGACCAAGAAACCAAATATCGTCAACGTTACATTGACTTGATCATGAGTAAAGAGACTCGTGATCTATTCGTGGTGCGTTCAAAAATTGTGGATGGCATTCGTCGTTATTTAACCGAGCGTAACTTCATGGAAGTGGAAACGCCAATGCTGCAAACCATTCCAGGTGGCGCCACTGCTAAACCGTTCGAGACTCATCACAATGCGTTGGACATCGATATGTATCTACGTATCGCCCCTGAGCTTTACTTGAAGCGTTTAGTGGTCGGAGGTTTCGAGCGTGTATTCGAAATTAACCGTAACTTCCGTAACGAAGGTTTATCTACCCGTCATAACCCTGAATTCACCATGATTGAATTCTACCAAGCCTATGCGGATTACCATGATCTAATGGATACCACAGAAGACATGCTGCGCACTATTGCGCAAAATGTTTTAGGCACCACGGATATTAAGAAAACCGACCGCGATGTAGAAGGCAATGTGATTAATGAAACCGTTTATGATTTTGCGCAACCGTTTACGCGTATGACCATGGCCGAAGCCGTATTAAAATATAATCCTGATTTTGATCCGGCCATCATCAATGATGCTGAAAACAACATCGACGGTTTGAAAGCTTACGCCAAACAAGTGGGTATTAAAAATGATCCTAAGCAAAGCGCTTGGGGCCCAGGTAAGTGGTTATGTGAAATTTTCGAAGAAACCGCTGAAGAAAAATTGGATCAACCAACGTTTATTACCGCTTACCCATG
>JBFEWA010000233.1:0-5542 GCA_041546605.1 Bermanella sp. | reverse complement strand
TAAGGCATAGTTCCCTCCACTGCCCACGGAGATGACGCCATTCTCTGGCTCCAATACATCGCCGTTACCGGTAATGGTGAGGGTGGCGGTTTCATCGGCCACTATGAGGATGGCTTCCAGCTTGCGCAGGGCGCGATCACTACGCCACTCTTTAGCAAGCTCCACAGCTGCTCGGGTTAAGTGCCCGGAGTGCTTTTGTAAATGAGCTTCAAATTTCTCAAACAAGGTGAATGCGTCGGCAGTGGCTCCGGCGAAACCGGCAATGACTTTATCGTTATACAAACGGCGCACTTTGCGGGCATTGCCTTTCATAACGGTGTTGCCAAGGCTCACTTGGCCATCGCCACCCATTACGACTTCGTCTTCTCTGCGCACACTTAATATGGTTGTCATAGCGGTAATCTGTATCTAATGAATGAAAGCAAACCACTGTAATGGGGATGCTTTGCTTAACTTCAAGTTAAATAGAGTTTGCATGGGATTTTTTAGTCAAATTTGGTTTATTTTTTAATCAGTATTAAGATTAAAGTAGTGGTTTATGTTTCAGTTTGTAAAAATACTTGGCCAATTGGTTATTTTTAGGCCAGTCTTTGTCCAGATTACGAACAATCTAATTGAGAGCATTTCGAGGGTGATATAGTGGAATAGACCTATATTTGGTTGGGTTAATGGAATGCTTTTTAATGGATCAGTTGTTTTCAACTAAAATCAAATCTTATGAAAATCAAGGGATTAGTTACTTTCATTTGACACATGCAAGTCCTTGTCTTGACATCGTTGCCACTCCTCTAAAAGGGGATGCGCAAGTTGACGTGAATATTGTCGACTTTGGCCCTATGGTGCTGATTAAGCGTCGCAACCAAGGCGCGGCTATTGAAGAATATCAGTTTGCTGATCATGTCTTGGCCATACAATTACCCTGTGCAAATCAAGAGAGCATCGAGGCTTACCAATCGGTTTTTGGTAACTTAAGCGATAGCCCATTTCTTGTGCCTGGTGCTCAGGCTCGCTGGATTATTCCCTCGGACGTTTGGTTTTATCAATTGCATTTAGATGTACGTTGGTTGAGTAAGGTTTTGGGTCATCAAGCCATGGCAGATTATTTAGAGTTGACTCAAGCTTATAATCGCAAAGCCTATGATCGTCAGGTTTTGTTTGCTGTGTCCAATGCCTGTGAGCATGCTTTTGCGCATGGTAAAGATAGTGAAGAAATTGAAAAAAACCGCTTAAGCCATCTTGTGATGGACATTTTATTGCCCTGCATTATGTCGGACATAGCGGATCATAAAGGGGCCACGCGGCAGAAGATTTTGGCTCGCGCTTTGGATTATGTGCATGGGAACTATGCAGCGCCGATCTCAGTGGAACGCCTGGCCATGGTGGCGTCGACCTCGGTTCGCAATTTGCAAATTGTGTTTAAGCAAGAATTGGGTATGACCCCTGGCAGTTATATTCAGCAGTATCGTTTGCATCGTTTTCGTCATACCTTGGCTCAAGCGGGCAGTGTTACGGAAGCGGCTTATGCCTGTGGCTTTAAACATTTGGGGCGATTAACCGAACGTTACGCTCGCGTGTTTGAGCAAAACCCGTCTTATCACTTATCAAAAACCGTAAGAGAGCGTTTTCCATTAGGAACCTTGTCTGACGTCTAGCCGATTAAATCTACTCAATCCCTAAAGCTTCAAGGGTGCGTTGGGTGCTGAGATACAAGCCAAATTGTTGTTTTATTAAGTGACTCATATGTTCTTGATGGGATGTAAGGGTGCTAATTAATAATTGTTGCTGACGTAATGGCTCCATGAAATCTGTGGGGGTTAGTAGCGGAATGACCTTTTCATCAAAGAATTGGACCATGTCATTGGCCTCTAAATGTAGGCGGTTCAAATTCACCTCTAAATCAAAATGCAGGTTCATGCTGTCAGCCAATGTTTGCTGCTCGCTATTTAACTCGGTATTCAAAAAGAGCTGCAACGCATAGTCCATGCATAAACTTTCCACATGCATTAACCACAGCAGGAGAATACTTTGGCTGTCCTCCAGTAGTTCTATATTGGCAGAGGTTTTGGTGATGTAGAGCTGGATAAAGTGCATTTTAAAGATTAATGCGGACTCTAATTCCACTACTTTAATGGTGCGATTGCCGCTGCCTTTTTGTGGGCGATCCCCATGGTAGCTGCCGCGTTTGCCATCTTTAAAGTGCTCAATGTAAACCTGACCTTCCACTTCTAGGCGATAGTAACCATCAAACTGCAATTGCATGATAGCTTGGCTGATGAGCTCGCAGGCGTTTTCTAAGCTTGAGCAATGCATTAAACGATGGCAATTTTTGAGCAAGCTCAACAATAGCGTGTCGTGCTGTATGCCCTGCCAGTCGTATATGTGTTGGTAGAAAGATCCTAACGGAGCCACGATAGGGCCCTCTCAGTTTAATGAGACGTATTCTTAGTATAGTGCTTTTGTGAGCGCCCACTATCCGTTTTGCGCTTTATTCTTCATTGATCTTAAAAATGATAGCCGATGCCAATGGCTATTCTTTGAGTGCTATTACTTGATGTTAAGGGGCTATTGTTGAATTCGGCCCCATGCTGATAATAGCGCCAAACCAAGGCGGCGGACCACCTATGGGTTATGTCATAAACGCCTAATAACTCCAGTTCTTGGGTCATTTCTGCCTGAGGTGAATAAGCTTGGGTGCCCACGTAATAATCCATAAGCTTCTGGCTTTGGTATTGCAGCGCCAGTGTGGCCACGATGCGCAAACCATCAAACACAAAGCGTTTATAGATAGCGGCTTCGTACTCTTGACCATTATGTTTACCAGTGATGTCTTGCAAAACACTGAACTGTGAAACGTAACCTTGCCCTAACGGAATGGAAACTTGCGGGCCAAGTTCGATGCTTTGTTCGCGATTTTCGTCAGTCAGGTCGGTGTCGTTTGCATCTAGGTATTGATGGGTGCGCAGCTGCCCCATGAGAGATAGGCTGCCAAATTCAAAACGTTGTAACGGTAGGCCCGCGCGATTGCCTTCAATAAACACATCCCCTAAGCGGCCAAATACCAGCAAGCTGGGTTGTTGCTTGGTGTCCACTTGTTGGTAAGGCAGATTATCTTGGGAAATGGCACCGGCGATGAGGCCGTTAAATTCAGGCCATTGCCATTTGTTATCGTCGGCAAAGGCTTCAAAGCTGAATGCCAGCCATAAAAGTGAGAGTCGGGTGAAAGGTGTCATGGGTGTCCCCTAATCATGCTTATGAATTAGGGGGACAGTGTTCTAGAAAGTTCCTTACCCTTTAGGCACCGGTTGTTGGATTTCCACAGGTTGGATACCCATGTTCACCAGCTGGTCTTGGGCTTTGTTCATTTGTGAGCGGTTGGCAAATGGGCCGGTAAATACGCGATACCAGGTTTTACCGTTCACGTCGGCACTTTCGATCTGGGTATTAAAGCCATTTAGGATCAATTCCGCTTTCATGCGATCGGCCCGTTCTTGGCTGGTGAAGGCGCCGGCTTTTAAGCGGTATTGAATTTTATTGCCGTCTTTGTCCGTGCCTTTGGGGGTGGACTTGTATTCCGGTACTTCTTCCACTTGGACTTGCTTGTTCTCCAAGATTTCAAAGAACTCGTAATTGTCCACGGCCTTGTTTACCACCTCAGAGTTTAGCTCTTGCGGCAGTTTGTCTTTAATGGCTTGTTGCACTTGCGCGTTCAAGCCTTGCTTGGCTTGATCGCTCAAATTGTCTTTGGCGGCTTTGGCGTCGTCCATGAGTTTGTTGGTGATTTTATCAATGTCATCACCAGCCGGTACGGTTGTTAAGTACAACAGAAAACCGGCGAAACTTAATGCCACCAAAGGCGTGAATATCCATACCCAACGCGGTGTGCTTGATGCCATGTTACATTTCCTCTGGTGCGCTGATGCCCATGAGTTCTAAGCCATTGGCAATGACCTGACGCACAGCTTGAGTTAAGCAGATACGGGCATCACGTAGGTTGGCGTCTTCTACAATGGTCTTGTGACTGTTGTAGTAAGTGTGGAAGTCACTGGCCAATTCATGCAAGTAGTTGGCAATCATGTGCGGTGCGTTTTGCGTGCCCGCTACCGCAATCACTTCTGGGAAGCGCGCTAATTTGTTGGCCAATAGTTTCTCTTGGTCTTCGCTTAACGCTTCTAAGTTGGCCAAGCCGTTGGCTTGATCCCAAGACAAGCCTTGTTCATTCAATTTACGCAAGATGCTGCAAATACGCGCATGGGCGTATTGGATGTAATACACAGGGTTATCGTTGGATTGGCTTAAGGCCAAGTCGATATCAAAGGTTAATTGCGAACTTGGCGAACGCGCTGACAAGAAATAACGAGTGGCGTCACGGCCCACTTGATCGATCAAGTCACGCAAGGTCACGTAGCTGCCAGCACGCTTAGAAATTTTCACTTCTTCGCCGCCTTTCATGACCGTCACCATTTGGTGAAGTACGTAGTCTGGGTAACCTTGTGGGATGTCCGCTTGTAATGCTTGTAAACCGGCACGCACACGGGTGATGGTAGAGTGGTGATCCGCACCTTGCTCGTTCACCACACGCTTAAAGCCGCGCTGCCATTTGTCTAAGTGGTAGGCCACGTCCGGTACAAAGTAAGTGTAACCGCCGTCTTTTTTGCGCATTACACGGTCTTTGTCATCGCCGAATTCGGTGGTTTTTAACCACAGAGCGCCACCGTCTTCATAGGTGTAACCGTTTTTAATCAGGTTTTGTACGGTGTCTTCTACTTTACCATCGGCGTAGAGCGAGCTTTCTAGGAAGTACACGTCAAAGTCCACTTCGAAGGCTTTTAAATCTAAATCTTGCTCGCGACGCAAATACGCCACCGCAAAGTGACGGATGGCTTCTAAATCGTCTGCGTCTTTGGTGCCCGTGAAAGATTGGTCGGCAGACTCGATAGTGTCACCGGCCATGAAGCTGTCCGCTAGATCTTTGATGTAATCGCCACGGTAACCGTCTTCTGGCCAACCGGCGTCATCTGGGCTTAAGCCTTTACAACGGGCCTGTACTGAAAACGCTAGGTTATTAATTTGCGCGCCGGCATCGTTGTAGTAAAACTCGCGGGTTACATCCCAACCGTTGGCGTCTAACAAGCGGCAGATGCAATCACCCACAGCAGCGCCACGACCATGACCTACGTGCAATGGGCCAGTTGGGTTGGCGGATACGAATTCCACCTGTACTTTTTGCCCTTTACCAGAATCGTTATGACCAAACTTATCAGCTTGATTAAAGATGGTGTCCACAATGGCAAAGCTGGCGGCTTCGGTCACAAAGAAGTTAATAAAGCCAGGGCCTGCGATTTCGGCTTTGTTCAAAATAGGGCTGGCAGGTAGGGCGTTGATGATTTCTTCAGCCCAGTCTCGTGGCTTCATACCGGCTAATTTGGCACTGGCCATAGCAATGTTAGAAGCATAGTCACCGTGGGCTTTATCCTTGGTGTTTTCTATCATCACTTTAGGGGCGGCATCCGCCGGAAGCTTACCTGCATCTTTTAATGCAGAT
>JBFEWA010000509.1:0-1425 GCA_041546605.1 Bermanella sp. | reverse complement strand
CGTTTATTGACTAATTCATAACTCTTGAATTAGCCAATAAACGTATTAAAGCTGGGGTTAGCCTTTAAAATCCAAGGCTTGCCCGTGAATATGATGACTAGCGTCGCTCATTAGGTAGATGTATTCATCAATCAAAGCTTCTGCTGGTTTGATCTGCTCTGGGTTTTCCGCAGGGTAGGCGGCGGCTCTCATGGCGGTACGCGTGCCTCCTGGATTGTAGGAGTTCACTCGCACATGGCTGGTGTTCTCAAGTTCCGCAGCCATGGTCTGCATTAAACCTTCAATGGCGAATTTAGACACGGCGTAAGCGCCCCAATAGGCCTTACTCTGTCGACCCACACTGGATGAGGTGAATAGCAGGGCAGCGTGTTTTTCAGTGCTTTCAAGCAAGGGGAGTAGGGTGCGAGCCAACAAAAATTGGCTGTTTACATTAAGATCCATCACCTTGTTCCACGTCTGCCAGTTGTAATTAGAGATAGGGGTGCGCTGGCCTAGGATGGCGGCATTGAGCAATACCCCATCGAGTTTGCCAAACTCTTTGCCAATCATATCGCGCAATTGAAAATAAGCCTCTTCTGGGGCGGTCTCTAAGTCAAACGCCACAATCACAGGCTCTGGCAACCCTTGTGCTAACAAGTCGTCGTAAATGGCGTTGAGTTTGTCCTCGGTACGGGCCAGCATGATGACAGTGGCACCGGCTTTTGCGAAACCGTACACGGCGGCTTCACCTATGCCGTAACTGGCACCTGTGACGAGAATGACTTTGTCTTGAAGGGGCTTTGAGTTCATTTCGTTTTCCATATGGGGTTACTTCACCAAGGGCGGCGAAACCTTGCCGCTTATGGGTGTTAATAGAGGTTGTAATAGCTCGAGCAGTTGTTCTGAGTGTTGGATGCACCAATCTGCTTGCCAACTTTCAGCTTCATCATTGGTATGCACATATCCGTAGCCAGCAGCGATAGTGGCCATGTGGGCGCGTTTTCCCGCTTCGATATCTCGGGCATGATCGCCAACATAGAGGCATTGTTCAGCTGGGATGTTGATCTCTTTACAAGCTTTGTACATGGGCTCTGGATTAGGTTTGGTTTGGCTTACATCATCTGGGCAAACTAAGGTGCTGATACGCTCATCCAGTTGCAGTGCTTTAAGCAGTGCCTCACTGTAGATGCGGGGTTTATTGGTGACAATTCCCCATGGAATATTTTGCGTTTCACACCAAGTGATCACCTTGTCTAAACCAGGAAATAAACGGCTCTTTCTGGCGATGTTGTTCAGGTACAGCGTTAAAAAGCGTTGTTTTTTAGTGTCAAAATCAGCCGCGTCTTCGTCAATGTTAAATCCAAGCTTGATCATGGCACGCGCGCCATCGCTGACCACTTTGCGAATCTCAGAATCTGGCAGTGGCGCGAGCTGATGTTCCGCACG
>JBFEWA010000414.1:0-2646 GCA_041546605.1 Bermanella sp. | reverse complement strand
TGGTGCCATCTCTGTACACGGTGTGGTAGGTCTATTCGGTCTATTGGTTGTGCCATTCACTAACTCTGGTACTACCATTGGTGGTCAGTTAATGGGTGCCGTAACTATCTTTGTTTGGGTATTCGTAGCCAGCTTCATTGTTTGGGGCATCATCAAAGCAGTGATGGGTGTACGTGTAACTGAAGAAGAAGAGTACGAAGGTTCTGATATCACTGAATGTGGTATGGAAGCGTACCCTGAATTTACCGGTAAATAATTCTTTACGAATTGATTATCGAATATAAAAAAAGCCCGCTTGGTTATCCAAGTGGGCTTTTTTATTGGGTCGTTAAAAGTCGTAAAATTAAAAGCAAATAAGAGAATTTAAGCCGCTAACAATTTTTGTTTTTCGTCGTCACTTAAAAAACTACTCATGATGCTATTGCGTGCCAGTTGCGCCGCTTGGGCTTCGCTCATGTGTAAGTTTTCAGCTAACGACATAAAGTTTTCTAGCAAGTAGCCACCAAAGAAAGACGGGTCGTCTGAATTAACCGTTATGTTTAAACCAAATTCTAATAGTTTTAGAATGTTGTGATCCTTCATGTGTTCAAACACTTTTAAACGCACATTGGATAACGGACAAACCGTTAGCGGCATTTGATTGGCGGCTAGGCGTTGTATCAAACTTTCATCTTCGGCGCAGCGTACACCATGATCGATGCGATCCACATGGATGATATCCAAGGCTTGATAGATGTATTCTGGTGGCCCTTCTTCACCGGCATGGGCCACGGCTTTTAACCCTAGATCCTTGGCCATTTTAAAGACACGCTCGAACTTTTCTGGCGGGTGTCCTAGCTCAGATGAATCCAACCCAACAGCGGTAATGTGATGCAAATAAGGCTCGGCTTGTTTTAAGCATTCGATGGCATCGTCTTCACTTAAGTGACGTAAGAAGCACAAAATTAACTTGCTGCTAATGCCGAGCTTTTCTTCGCCGTCTTTAAGCGCCTTGGTAATGCCGTTAATGACGACACCCATATCAATGCCCCGTTGCGTATGGGTTTGCGGATCAAAAAATGGTTCGGTATGCACGACGCCATCCGCCTGGCAGTGCAGCAAATAGGCCCAGGTGAGATCGTAGAAATCTTGTTCAGTGCGCAGTACATCGGCGCATTGATAATAGATGTCTAAAAACGATTGTAGGTTATGAAAATCGTAGGCTTTTTTAACTTCTTCCACGGAGGCATAAGGCAATTGGATGCCATTGCGTTCAGCCAGCTTAAACATAAGTTCGGGCTCTAGTGAGCCTTCAATGTGCAAGTGCAGTTCCGCTTTGGGCAAAGCCCGCATAAACGCTTCACTGGCCACGGTATTGGGAGAGTGCGACATGGGAACTCCTTAAGTGGGAATGGAACAAGTATAGACTTAGCTGGCAGGGCCAGCTAATGGAGGTTTTCAATAAGTGAACAGGTTACGCGGTTTGGGTGCGGTAGGCGTAGGTGGCATCAAAGCGCGACATGATCCAATCACCACTGGTGACCATATCATATTTGGCTTGTTCGCCCTCTGCTAAGCAGGTTTCTATGCAACGCACTTCGGTGTTGTATCTAGGCTCCACAAAGAATGGCATGGAGTACCTGTGGGTGTTGCTGGGTGGGCTGGCCACGCGATGGGCGGTGGATCGATACTGATCATTGGTCCAGCGTTGCATTAAATCACCAATGTTCACCACTATGGTGTCTTTGATGGGGGGCGCGGCAACCCATTCATTTTGGGCGTTACACACTTCTAAGCCGCCAATGTCATCCTGGGCTAGTAATGTAATGCAACCATAATCGGTGTGGGCACCGGCGGCTTTGGTTTGTGCATCTATGGCAGCGTTTTCTGGGCGCGGTGGATAGTGTAATAAGCGCAACACGCTAATGTGATCATCAAAATATTGCGTGAAAAAATCATGGGGTTGTTTAAGGGCAATGGCCATGGCTTTAAGCAAGCGTTTGGCGACGGCCATTAACAAACCATAATGTTGGTTCATTTGTTGGGCGAAGCCTTCCAGCTCACCGTATTGATTGGGGCCGTATAGTTGAGGACAGGCTTTTGCGATGGGATGTTCTGGATGAATGTCCAGCGCCATGTCAAAGGTTTCTTTCCAGTCTTGAGGGTTTTCTGGATCCAGCTGTTCTGATCCCGCTGTGCCCCAGCCTCTGTGATTTGAGCTATTGGCGATGAGAATTTTTTGTTTAATCTCTTCGGGTTGCGCAAAGAATCGTTGTGCTAGTTTGAACATGCTTTGCATCTGGGTCGAAGAAATACCGTGACCCTTAATGTAAAAAAAGCCCATTTCTCGACAGGCATAATCAATTTCTTTTGCCACAGCTAAGTAAGCTTGTTCATCGTCAGAGCTGAGGGCAGATATATCAATGATGGGAACTGTTTGCATGATGGTCTCGCAGTATGAATCAATGTGACGGCCTTCAGCAAAGGCCGTCACATTTAATGGAAGAATTACTTAGGAATGGTGGCGTCGATGCCTTTTACATACCAGTTAATGCTATCTAACTCTTCGTCAGCCACTGTGTGGCCAGCTTTGATAACAAGGTTGCCTTGGTTGTCATACATAGGACCGGTGAATGGGTGGAATTTACCGGATTTAATTTCTTCATA
>JBFEWA010000315.1:0-3979 GCA_041546605.1 Bermanella sp. | reverse complement strand
GGGCACCTATTTTTGCAAATGGTCAGCCACCGCAATTACCGGAAGGTGAGATTGACCCATATGGTATGCAAGGGGAGAAATTATCCAAACCTGTCATATTGGCGGCACAAGGTTTGTGCTACACATCGGGCTTGGAGTTGTTACTCAATACAGATATTCGTATTGCCACGCAGGATACTCGCTTTGTGCAATTAGAAGTACAGCGCGGCATTTATCCTTGCGGTGGTGGCACCATTCGTTTGCCGCAAGAAATTGGTTGGGCCAATGCGCAGCGATATTTATTAACGGGTGATGAATTCTTTGCCGGTCAAGCTTTACAGTGGGGTCTGATTCAAGAAATTGTTGATCATGAAAACTTACATGAACGTGCTCGTGAGTTAGCTATGAAAATAGCGAAAGCGGCACCTTTAGGTGTGCAAGCTGCATTGCGATCATCCAAATTAGCACGTTCGGAAAATCATGATATTGCATTTAAAAATGTGTTTAATGATATGCCCGCTATTATGAAAAGCGATGATGCAGCGGAAGGCGTACGTTCCTTTTTAGAGCGTCGACAAGCGAATTTTAAAGGTTGCTAGTCACATAAAAACCCCATTTATATGCAGTTATCGCATATGAATGGGGTATTCCATGAAAAATCGTCTCTATCCTCCTATACTTGTTTTGTTAAGTAAATCTAATGAGTCTGCGTTCGCAAACGGCTCCCATTAAAGCTTGTTCTTTAATGATCAATCCCAGTAGGAGTTCAATATGTCTTTGCACACAGAGCAAGATATTCAAGAAAATATTCAACAGGTAGAAGAATTAAAAGAAGAATATGAAACGGATTTTGAAATAGGACAAGATAATGTTCAGCCTATGGGTATGGATATACATAACCCGGTTTTTTTATAAGTGCTTTATTAATAATTGTATTTGTTCTTGGTTCCATCATGTTTCCAGTGGAATCCAACAGTATGCTAAGTGGTGCAAAGGGTTGGGTTATTGAGCACTTCGACTGGTTGTTCATGTTAAGTGCGAATATTTTTGTGATTTTTTGTGTGGCGTTGATTTTTTTACCGGTTGGTCGTTTAAAAATTGGCGGTGACAATGCTGAGCCAGAATACTCGACCATTTCATGGCTGGCCATGTTATTTGCAGCTGGAATGGGTATCGGTTTGATGTTTTGGAGTGTGGCTGAACCTTTGGCTTATTATACCGATTGGTATGGCACGCCATTGAATACACCAGCGAATACCGAGGCGGCTGCTACCATGGCGATAGGCGCCACCATGTTTCATTGGGGTTTACATCCATGGGCAATTTATGGGGTGGTGGCATTGTCATTGGCATTCTTTGCCTATAACAAGGGCATGCCATTAACTATCCGCTCTGCGTTTTATCCAATCCTCGGGGAGCGCATTTGGGGTTGGCCAGGTCATGTGATTGATATATTAGCGGTACTTGCAACAATTTTTGGCTTGGCAACTTCATTGGGATTTGGTGCTAAGCAAGCTTCTAGCGGTTTAAATTTTTTATTTGGTATAGAAGGAGGCATTAACACTCAAATAGCCATTATTATCGGTGTGACCATAGTGGCTGTTGCTTCGGTCATGCGCGGTGTAGATGGTGGGGTTAAGGTCTTGAGTAATATTAATATGACACTCGCCTTACTCCTGTTGCTGTTTGTGGTGTTTGCAGGACCCACCTTAGATTTATTTCGTTGGATGTTCAATGCAGCGAGCAGTTATGTAGAAAATATCATCCCCTTAAGTAATTGGGTGGGACGCAAAGACGATGAATGGTTACACGGCTGGACCGTGTTCTATTGGGCGTGGTGGATTTCTTGGTCACCATTTGTGGGAATGTTCATCGCCCGCATTTCAAAAGGTCGCACCATTCGTGAATTTATGACATCAGTCTTAATTGTGCCCATGTTTATTACTTTAATATGGATGGGAGCATTTGGTGGTGCAGCATTAGAACAAGCACAAGCGGGTGTTGGTCAGCTGGCAGACGGTGTGGGTAAAGTATCTTTGACCATGTTTCATATGTTTGAGCAATTGCCCTTTACAGAAATAACCTCATTTATTGGTATTGTTTTAGTACTGGTATTTTTTGTTACATCGTCCGATTCTGGTTCATTAGTAATAGATTCCATTACAGCAGGGGGGAAGGTGGATGCGCCGGTTCCTCAACGTATCTTTTGGGCTTCTCTAGAAGGTTTAATCGCGGGGGCATTGCTTTATGGTGGTGGTAAAGAAGCGCTTTCGGCATTGCAGGCTGGTGCCATATCTAGCGGCTTACCCTTCACCTTAGTATTGCTATTAATGTGCGTAAGTTTGTATCGTGGTTTAAGCCATGAGTATCAGCTGACACGTTTGGAAAGGCGAATTGAAAAGCATCAGGCATAAATTTAAGCCCGCCTAGCGGGCTTTTTAAATGGTAAATTTGTGTGCACTGGATTTCATTTCGGTGCATTATTGAACAATCTTGATTGATTGGTCAGATAAATAAAACGTGTACTTGATACTCGTTGCATTTTTTTCATGACGCAAATCAATAGAATTCTAATTCGTGTCATAGAAGACACTCCTCTCACAATGAACTGCGTAAATAATAAATAATTTATTTGTAAATTGATTGCCTTCGTCTATTTGGTTTAGACCATTTAAGACAATTTTATTTTGGCTTTTTTACAAGTGATTGATTTATAAAGAAATCGAAAAACTTAGCTGAAATGCCTTATCTGCATCATCCAAATGTCATATTTCAATATTAATTTAATTTCAGAGTTTGTGGCCAAATGCGTCTAGGTTAAAGGATGGAGTCATTTGTGTGTATGTGGGTAAACGGCTCTAAAACAGTCTTTGATTTTTCAAAAAAGTTAGACGAGTATTCGCGTTCAATAGGTCAGTGAGTTAGTCGGCATAAAAATTGTAACCATAGATAAAATCCGTTAAGTAAAGGGGCGTAGCATGGAAGCGTTAGAAAACATTACCTATGACGAAATACAAATAGGTGATACAGGTACCTTTAAGAAAACCTTAACGGAAAAGGAACTGGTTTTATTTGCCGCTGTATCCGGGGATCTTAACCCAATTCATCTTGATGAAAATTTTGCAAGTCACTCCATGTTTAAAGAACGCATCGCTCACGGTATGTGGTCGGGTTCATTGGTGTCAGCTACGTTAGCGACCGTCATGCCGGGTCCAGGTACCATCTACTTAAGTCAAAATCTTGATTTTAAACGTCCTGTAAAAGTGAACGACACTTTAACCGTCACCTTAACAGCTAAAAGTAAAGATGATGAAAAACACACGGTGGTGTTTGATTGCATGGTCGTGAATCAGGAAGGTAAACCTGTGGTATCCGGCGAAGCAAAGGTTATTGCACCAACACAGAAAATAGTCGTTGCTAAGCCTAAATTGCCTGAAATTGTTATTGGTCATAATGTGATGAGTGCCATAGCGTGAAGATAAATGTGGAATTCGATTTGACGCCAGAAGAATTTCGTCGAGCTATGGGATTGCCGGATGTGGCGGATCTACATGAAACCTTAATTGCCTCCGTGATTGAGAAGATCAACAGTGCAGAAGATGGCTATGATGCGTTTATGCTTCTAAAGCCATTTCTTACAACCAGTATGCAAACCATGGAAAGTGTACAAAAAGGCTTTATGGATGCCATGTTTAATATGACATCGGCATCTGGTGATAAATGAATTTAAATTTAATCTTGTTGTACTTTAGTTAGGGATAACTAAGGGAAGATGAATTTAAGTAATTAGGACTGGCTCTAAAATCAACCTCAAGGAGAGGACAATGCAAGAAAATATCATGAACGCATTTACCGAACAAGCTAAAAGCTTTTATTCACCATTGAATAAGCTTAGCGCTTTGATGGTAGAGAATATGGAAAAAATGACGGAATTCCAATTGGAATCTATCAAGTCTTATGCCGATATTACTATGTCGCAAATGAAAAAAGCGGTTGATGT
>JBFEWA010000167.1:0-6920 GCA_041546605.1 Bermanella sp. | reverse complement strand
TTTTGATGCGTATGGCTATTGGAAAATAAATAAACACAGTCAATTAAGCGCACAGATTTATAATCTCTTCGATGCCCCGGTACCTCTGCCTTCATATTACGGTTCAGAAGGCGGCTATCATGATGCCGAACGTCAATTCAGCCTGACCTATAAGCATATTTTCTAATACAAGCCATATCTTGGGTGCAGCTTTGAGCAATAACTGGCATATTGCTTAAAACTTATTTCAACGCAGCCCTCATGACTTCATTAACACACGATTTACAGCGCTACTTTGGGTTTGATTCTTTCAGACCCGGTCAAGAACAAACCATACAACAATTGCTCAATGGTCATAGCAGCCTAGCTATCTTTCCTACAGGGTCAGGTAAATCCCTGTGTTATCAATTAACCGCCATAAAGCTTCCGCATTTAACCTTGGTTGTATCACCCTTGTTGGCATTAATGAAAGATCAAGTTGAGTTTCTCAATCGACATAACATTCCAGCCGCCAGCTTAGACTCTAGCTTATCCAGCGACGAATATCGTGACGTGATGCAAGGTGTGAAAAGTGGAAACATTAAAATTCTAATGATCAGTGTGGAGCGCTTTAAAAATGAGCGCTTTCGAGACTTTATAAAAACCATCGCCATTTCTATGTTGGTTGTAGATGAAGCACACTGTATTTCTGAATGGGGCCATAACTTTCGTCCTGACTACTTAAAACTACCCAGCTATAAACAAGCGCTGAACATTCCCGTCACATTGCTATTAACGGCAACCGCCACCCGAAAAGTCAAACGAGACATGGCGGAAAAATTTAATATCCAGCCTGAACATGTGATACAAACCGGCTTTTATCGATCAAACTTGGACATCAGTATTCTTCCCACCAAGCAGCAAGAAAAAAATAATGCATTATTGCAGAGTATTCGCCATCAAAACGGATCTGGCATCATCTATGTGACCCTACAAAATACAGCAGAAGAAATTGCTGCCTTTTTGCAACAAAATGGCATTCATGCCAGTGCCTATCACGCCGGCTTCGACAGTGACAAACGCAGTGATATTCAAAACGCCTTTATGCAAGGGCATATTCCCGTCATTGTGGCCACCATCGCTTTTGGCATGGGTATAGATAAAAGCGACATTCGGTTTGTGATTCACTACGATTTGCCTAAATCCATTGAGAACTTTAGCCAAGAAATTGGCCGTGCAGGCCGTGATGGTTTGCCATCAAACTGCATTACATTAGCCAATCTTGATGGTCTCACCACAGTCGAAAACTTTGTGTATGGTGACACGCCAGAGCAAGACAGCATAGAAACGTTAATTGCACACATATTAGACAGCAGCCAAAACAACATCTGGGAAATGCAAGTCTTAGCACTGAGTAAATTGTGCAATATTAAACAACTCCCCCTTAAAACCTTACTGGTTCAATTAGAGTTAAAAGGCATCATTGAACCTAAATACAGCTACTACGCAGATTATCGCTTTAAACTGATTCAAGACAAAAACTATATTATTTCGCAGTTCGACGAACGCAGACAGCACGTTCTGAACATCATATTCAGCCACACTAAGTTCAATAAAATTTGGGCCATACCCGATCTTAATGCCTGCTTCGAAAGCAGCCAAATTGAACGTCAACAGGCCTTAAATGCCCTAGAGTATTTACATGATAAAAATTGGATTGAACTTGAAAGTAAACAATTGACTGAGGTCTATCAGGTTAATCGAGAGCAAGCATCACACATGAGTTTAACCGCGGATTTATTTACCTATTTTAAAGAATCAGAAGAAAAAGAAATCAAACGCATCGCATCCATGATTCGCTTTTTTGAACTGGATCAATGCCTAAGCCACATGCTCGCGCGTTATTTTGATGATGCACTCTCACCTTCATCGTGTGGCCATTGCTCTGTTTGCCGTGGTCAAGTAGCCAAATTGACATATTCACAAGAACATCCTAAACCCAATGAGAGTCACCTCCGTCTCGCCATTGATAAGCTTAACCAACAGTCACAAGCACTTTTGCAAAGACCCGCGTCTATTAACACACAATGCCAGTTTTTAGCGGGCATCAGCTACCCATTATTAACTCAGTTAAAAGCCAAACAAATTGAAGGCTATGGCATGTGTTCTCATATTCGCTTTCATGAAATTAAAGCACTAATCGAACATCCCAACTCATAAAAATCGCAGACATTAAAAAAGGCCCATTGGGCCTTTTTTAATGTGAGTTAATATCTGTACTTCCCTGCATCTATGTCTTGTTGTAACTCCTCGGTTAAACGTACATAGGTATTATCACCAGGCAAGCACACATATATAGGCTGCTCATTTTTTCTCACATCATAGCCGCGATCTTTTAATGGGCCCTTTAAGTGCTTAAAGGTACCAGTTACTTCCACAGCATCATTGACAATTAAAAATACCGGCACAGCGTAACTTGGCAGCAAGGATTTCAAACGATCCAAAACCGATGAAAAGTCCACCTGTGAAAGTTCTTTTGATAATTTAATGGAAGCCATACCTGCACGACCATTGGTATTAGGGATTTCTACTCCGTATACAATGGCCTCTTGAATTTCAGATAATTCCTCTAGCATCATTTCCACTTCGGTAGTAGACACGTTTTCACCTTTCCAACGGAAAGTATCGCCTGTACGATCCACAAATTGTGCATGACGATAGCCCATATCGCGCATGAGATCCCCAGTATTAAACCAACGATCCCCTTGCTTAAACACATTTTCTAAAATACAGGACTGGGTTTTATTCGCGTCGGTATAACCATGAAACGGCGTTTTCTCAGTGATCTCACCAATCAACAAACCCACACCACCTTTACGAACTTTTTTCATATAGCCTTTTTTATTTAATACAGGCATGTCCGTTTCTTTATCGTATTCAACGATGGCGTAAGGATAAGGTGAAATACCCACAGTCTTGTCGAAGTTTAATAAATTGGTGAAACCAATATTACCTTCACTCGAAGCATAAAACTCCATAATGCGCTCAATACCATAACGGCTCTTAAATTCATTCCAAATGGATGGTCGCATGCCATTACCCACAATCACTCTAACTTGATTGTTAATATCATCTGCAGAGGCAGGTTGTTCTAACAGATAACGACACAACTCACCAACATAACCAAATGAAGTGGCTTGATTCTCTCTTACATCACGCCAAAAACCACTGGCACTGAACTTTCTTGCCATCACCAAACAAGCATGGCCAGCTAACACGGATCCCCAGCACACCGCCATCGCCGTTGAATGATAAAACGGTAACGGCACATACATACGATCTTCTGGTTGAAGTCGAACCGCCGCCAAACCAAACGAGCCAAACGCTTTCATAAATCGACCGTGATTAAATACCACCGCTTTTGGTAGGCCCGTAGTACCAGAGGTATATATGTAAAAGCATGGATCCAAAGGAAACACTTGATATGTCGAATCTGGGTTGGCGGTAGATAATCCCTCTATACAATCTGGGGCATTCAGCCAACCATTAGGCGCTTCACCCTTAAAGGTACGTGTATCCATGTCTGCAAAGTAAATATGCTTATCTTCAGAGATATTCACCTCAGAACGAATATCGTCATACGCCTGTCTACACTCTTCACCAGCTAGCATCATTTTTGGATCAACCAAGGCAATACTATGGACAAGCACCTTACTACGCTGTGAAGTATTCAACATTGCACTGACTGCACCAATTTTTGCGCATGCCAGCACAGATACTAATAGCTCAGGGCGATTCTCGATTAATATAGCGACAGCATCACCCTTTTGAATACCCACTGACAACATATAATGTGCTAATTGATTTACCCAGGCATTCAACTGATTGTAAGTATATTGACGCCCTTCATATATCAAGGCCAATCCATCTCCATTGGCCGCGACAGCTTCTTCAAAACATACACCTAGGCCTACGGATTTCGTCATATCCGTATTATTTGAAACCTTAATGCCTTTTAGAATATTTGGGAATCCAGACAAGATCTCAGGAACCTTCTGAATAATATGTTTGGTCGTAATGACTTCACTCATGATTTCTCCTTCTTATTTTTATGAGCAATTGATTACTGCTATCTTCTTAGGAATCATGCAATCTGAATATATCAATTTGCCTCAAATTAATTGCATTTTGTAACACCCTCAGGCGTTATCGATGCCATGACCAGCTCTACCTTCTGAAAAAAGGACAACTTTGAGCGAGATTCCACAAAATAATTCTTAGGGTTTAATCTAGAAGTAAGAAAACGAAACATCAAAGGAAAACGATCAAATCGATATCTAGGAATAAGATGAATATGTAAATGAGGGATATGCTGACCTGCATATTTTCCATCATTTATAACAATATTAAATCCAAGTATCTTATGATCACTCTCCCTCATAGATTGAGTCAATTGAGAAACCAACGTCATCATATTATTCTGAACCGACGTCGTCACATCCGTTAAAAACTCTCCATGATGCTCACTAACAAGTAATAAATGACCAGGACTAACCGGAAATTTATCCATCAAAATAAAACAATCAAAATCTGTATTAATCTTTAATCCGGATAATTTTCCATCTCTTATTTCACAAAAAATACACATAGTAGTCTCCTTTTTTTAATCAATATACAACCATAAGGATTAATTACAAAATTTTTAAATATTTTACAAATAGGTAATTTTTTAAAACAAATTGGTATTAAACAAATGCAAAACTACCTATAGATTTCATTAGGAATTTTTTGAGGGTATAAAAATGAACTACGAAGATGGGATCAAACCTGAATTTAATCTTTACGATAAAATCGAAGATATTGCCACCTACTACCGATTCTTTGACTTTATTACTCATAAATTTACTGGTAATAGTGAAATAACCATTCGACAGATTATAGATAAGCACGATTTATCTTTGTTATCCGAAGCCAGAAAGCGCATATATGGAAAACATGATGAATACTTTAAAAAGCTTTATAAAGATGATGTTTATCTTGATGATATGGATTTTAGAAGCTATATCTTTGCCTGTTACTATCAGGGTGAGATCATTGGAACTCAAAGAGCAACCGTCTATCCTTTTGAAGTAAACTCATATTTAAACACATCTGAAATAAACCAGTTTCTTGGTAATGACTATCAGAATAACTATGTTGAGTTTTCTCGTCTTCTCGTAGACAAGGACGCAAAAGTTAAGAACCTTTCCAATATGCTAGGTTTTGTTACAGGAAGCTTGATTGCAATAGCAACAAAAACAGAAAACTACATAACCTACTCAAAACCAAAACTAAAGCGAAAATCTTTAGACTTTAGCTCAGATACTATCCAATTTCAGATCAATGACCGCAATGACGACATTTATGAGCTATACAAAGGCTCCATGATCAACGATATAAGACGAATTTTTTCAATAAAAGGTGAAGACACCGAATCTACTCTGGAAAATTTCAAAGCATTTATCATGAAAACCAGCCAACACAAAGATGAGGCTTAATATGCTAGCAAGAAATAGTGAAAGCGCTCTGACAAATACAGAGATTGTAAGAGAATTTTACACTCAGGTTTTCATGAAGCGATCCATAGAAATATGTGATGAAGTTATGATTGAAGATTACATCAACCATAGCGGACTAGTTAAAAATGGCCGTGAAAACTTCAAGAAATATTTTAAACAATATTACAAGACCTTTTCAAAAACTGATTCAAGCATTACCCACATATTTGAAAAAGACAATCTTGTATGTGTATACGCGGATCATTGGGCATCTAATAAATTATTTAGTGTCAAATTCAAAGCCATTGATATATACCGAATTGAATCAGGAAAACTGGTTGAACACTGGGATTCCATTGAAGCACTTAATGGATTTTCTCGATTCATGTTTGCTATCAAAGCCATACTTAAACTATAAGGAGTGTAATCATGTCTGACTTTCGTAAAGAGCTAGATGAAATTTGTAACGAAGAATGGGGGAAGATCAAGCAAGGCTTATTCTTCGAACTCGCCAACACTAATATCAGCAAAGAACTGTATGTAAAAGCCATGGTTCAAGTTTTTCACTACACCAAAAATAACGCCATTAACCAAGCAGCGGCAACATTCAGTGAAGACCATAAAAAAGTAGGGCTATTACGCTTTGCCATGAAACATGCCCTAGAAGAGCTAGGTCATGAAAATATGGTGGTAAATGATCTTGAATCAATGGGTATTAGCAAAGACGTATTTGATGCGCCTCCAATGCCAGCGACAGCAGCATTAAATGGTTACTTGGATAGCATTGCAATCCGTGGTGGTGTCATTCCACGCCTAGGTTATAGCTTCTGGGCAGAAGACAGCTATGAGCACCTTGCTCCACTGTTAGATGCCTGCCAAAACAAACTTGGCTTAACTGAAAAGCAATTAACATTTTTCATTGCGCACGCGGTTATTGATGAGAAACATGCCGATGATGTAAACAATGCCATTGATCGTTGGGTGCATACTGACGAAGAAAAAGAAGATGTAAAACAAGTGGCTCGCACCACTTTATTCTTGACAGGTCAGATTCTAGAATCTGTCGCTCAAGAGTATTTAAACGAACGCCCAGAACTGAAACTGAGCGCCTAAAAATTAAAAGCTTAACCCTTAAAAAAGGGTTAAGCTTTTAATTTCAATGATGACCGTTTTCGATATTGACCAGGTGTTAAATTAAACCAAGTTTTAAAGGCACGGAAAAAAGCACTAGCTTCCTTAAAACCCAGCTTAAATCCAATCTCCTCCAGGGGCATTTGACTTTCTGTTAAAAAATACAGAGCCTTATCCTTCCTTACATCCTCTAGCAGTACCTTGAAGCTAATACCATATTCTTTCAAACGCCTATGTAATGTTTGCCGACTCATATTGAGCTGCTCAGCTACATCACTAGAAGAAAAATATCCT
>JBFEWA010000525.1:0-1103 GCA_041546605.1 Bermanella sp. | reverse complement strand
CTAGCCCATGGCTACCTTAAGCAAGAAAAACTATTAACCGCATCGGATATTTTCTATCAAGCCAGTATTCAGCAACCTAAGTTAGCTGCGGATACAGCTGAGCTATATCGTCAAGCAGGTCGCTTGTATCGAGCCTTAAATATCAATAGTGAAATTACCGATCAAAAATCCAAGATGAAGCAACGTCTAGCTATCTTGGTGGAGCTTGGGGATTTTGAATCGATCGCCGCAATGGATGATGCGCTAAATCGTCTAGGTTTATACGACAATCAAGATATCTTGTATGCCCATGCCTATGCATTGTATCGCACAGGGGACTTTGAACAGTCTCGATTACAGCTGAGTCAGTTAACCCGTGGGGACTTATTTAGAAAGGCCACCGAGTTACGTAGCGCCATGGAAAAATGTGAAAACGAAAAGTGGCAGTGTTACTAAGCCCTTAACGACAGATATGAATAATTGATAAAGATTGAGTAACGGTATGTTAAATAAGTGGATGATGGGCAAAAAGGTAGCAGTGGGGCTGATGATCAGCCTTATTGCTCAGCTCATGTTAGGGGGGAATGCTTGGTCCCTAGAAAAGACAAAACAAAAAGCGGGTGCGCAACTAAGCTTATATGTATTTGAAGAGAATACACCGGTTAAAGACTTTTATGTTTGGATGGATAAAGAAACCCAATTAGAAAGTCAGCAACATGAGGGTAATGAAAATGGTGCGGCCAACTTTCGCTTAACTGCTGGTGAACACCAGTTGAGTGTTGCTAAGGCTGGTTTTAATAATGCGGTCATTAATTTAAATGTGGAAGAAGGTGAGTACCTACAAATCATTGTGACCTTGTATCCAGGTAGATTTACACCTCATATTGCTATGGAATCTTCCCGCGATGGCCGTGTTAAAAATAAGCGTGCCGCTACTCAAGTTGTGGGTGACCCAGGTGTGTTGAAAGGCAAGGTAACCAATAGCGAGAATGGCGAGCCTGTTGAAGGTGCACGCTTATTTTTCAGCGGAGTCGCGACGGATTTTGTCACAGATAAAAACGGTGAATTCGAAGCGAATATTCCATCTAGTACTTACAGTCTTTCTATTCTACATAATCGCTTTG
>JBFEWA010000209.1:0-5955 GCA_041546605.1 Bermanella sp. | reverse complement strand
TGTTCATAATACTGGGCAATGCCTTTGTCGGTTTTACTCAATACCATTTCTAGCATGTCTACCAAGGTTTGAAAGAAGGGCCATTGCTCTGCCATGGTTTGTAATGTGGCTAAGTGGTTATCTTGAATTTTATCCTGCAGGGCTTTTTCACTGCCAAGCCAAGCGGGCAGCATTAAGCGAATTTGCATCCACGCAAAAATCCAAGGAATAGCGCGTAAACTTTCGACGCCGCCACTGGCTTTGCGTTTGGCTGGGCGTGAGCCTAGAGCCAGTTTTCCCAGTTCCTGCTCTGGGGTGACGCTTCTAAAATACGAAACAAAATCCGGATGTTCGCGCACGATGGATCGATAACTGTCCACAGCGATGGCGCTGAGTTCATCCAGCATGTCTCGCCATTGGGCTTGTGGCTCTGGTGGTGGCAATTCGGTGGCTTGTAATACCGCAGACATGTAAACCTGCAACGAGCGTAAGGCCACTTCTGGGTTGCCAAATTTAAAGCGAATCATTTCCCCTTGTTCGGTAACACGAATGCGTCCGCGCACGGAACCCGGTGGTTGTGACAAGATGGCGCTGTGGGCAGGGCCGCCACCGCGACCCACGGTACCGCCACGGCCATGGAATAACATGAGTTCGATCTTGTACTCATCACACACTTTTACTAATTCTTCTTGTGCTCGATATTGCGCCCAACTGGCGGCGAGTTGGCCAGCGTCTTTGGCGCTATCGCTGTAACCCACCATGACCATTTGTTTGTGGTCGCAATATTCGCGATACCAATCAATTTCCAACAAGGTGCGCACACTCGTGGCAGCCTGGGTGAGGTCATCTAGGGTTTCAAATAGTGGAGCCACAGGCATGGGTTGGGTGCGGCCACACATTTTCATTAATAACGCCACGGCTAGGACATCACTGGCGGCACCGGCCATGGAAATCACGTATGAAGCAAAGCAACTTGGGTCTTCTTTGGCAATGACGCGGCAGGTGTCCAGTACTTCTTGTACCTCGGCACTGGGTTGCCAGTTATTGGGCAAGAGTGGGCGTTTGTTTTGTAATTCTTTTAATAAAAATGCTACTCGAGTGGGTTCATCCCATTCTAAGTAATTGCCGAGCTCTAGGTATTCGCACAGTTCCGCAAAAACTTGAGCATGACGCGTACTTTCTTGGCGAACATCCAATGGGCACAAGGTTAAACCAAATGTGTGGGCGCGCTTGATGGTATCCAATAATTTGCCATTGGCCACTACTGTCATGTTGCAATCCAGCAAGGATTGATAGCACAACTGTAACGGCTCAATAAGGCTGGAAAAGTTGTACAGGCCTTTGTTGCGATTACTGGTATTACCTTTGAGTTGATCCTGTGCGTATTGCTGGGTTTCCCGTAGACGCTGACGCACTTCGTGCAGTAAATGACGATACGGCTCTTTTACGTCACCCACTACGGCACGCAAGGTGTCGTTACAGTCTTCCATGGATAGATCGTTTACCAGTTCGCCTAAATCACGCAAATACAAATCCGCTGCCATCCAACGCCCAAGCATGAGCACATTGGAGGTAACTTTAGCCGTCACATTCGGATTGCCATCGCGATCGCCCCCCATCCACGAATGAAACCGAATGGGCACGGCATCCAGTGGTAGAGGCTCAAGATCATGTTCTGCCAGCAGGGTATTCACTTCTCGATAAAAGCGCGGAATGGCTTGCCATAGGGCGCCTTCCACCACAGCAAATCCCCACTTGGCTTCATCTTCGGGTGTGGGGCGCTGCTGGCGAATTTCATCGGTATACCAGATTTCGGCCACTACCCGTTTGAGGTTGTCGAGAATCTGTTTGCGCTCGTACTCAAACGGCTGGGTGTCTAAGCCGTTTAAGGCATTTAAAATGTGTTCGTATTTCCCGATCAATGTTCGGCGAGTAACTTCAGTCGGATGCGCGGTAAGCACCAATTGAATGTTAAGGGTGTTTAGCTTTTGTTGGATTTCTTGGGCACTGAGTTTGTCCTTCATATCTTTGAGTACGGAGTCTAAGTGCTCCAAGAAGGCCTCGCCGTCATTACGGCGCCCACGGATCACGTCATGGTATTGCTCGGCAATATTGGCAAGGTTCAAAAACTGATTAAACGCTCGTGTGATTGGGGTGATGTCATCATCGGCTAAGTCTTTTAAGTATTCGATTAACTCCGCAGGGCGAGTCTCTTGTGCACGGGCCTGTTTGGCTAATGTGCGAATGGTGACAATTTTTTCAATGAACTGGGCGCCGAGATCCTGCTCGATCACATCGCTTAGTAAGTTACCCAGAAGACGGACGTTTTCTTTAAGGTTGGCATCCAGTGCGATGGTCATGAAATCTTCCTAGTTGCAATTGAGGGTTATGTTTTAATCAGTGTAGACCTTAGGTCTCATTCTTTTAAATCAGTGTGCACACAATTGAGTCTATATGTAAGTAAGCAAAATCAGCGCCATGATCATGTGAACTTTTTTGTAAGAAATAGTAACTCGGGCGTGTGCTTGGACAAAGCTGGACTAAACTAAGAAGGTGATCCAGCGTTGAGGTTTATTTACATGAATGTCAGGGAACTCATGTCTTCATGGGAGTCAGCTAGTCACCATAACCATGGTGAAGAACCCTATCAAATCCGTTTACCACTTAAAGATGCCGCTCGAATAGAAGCCCTCACCGGTTTATATCCAGGGTTAACCCGAGATGAAATCATGTCGCAGTTAATAGCCGTTGCTCTTGATGAGGTTGAACGTCAGATGCCTTATAAACAGGGTAACCGCGTGGTTGCTGTGGACGAATTGGGAGATCCTTTGTATGAAGATGTGGGGCTGACGCCGAAATACTTGCAGTTACGGCATCAGTTTGCGCAGAATTTTCAACAAAAGAAAAAGTCTGCATAGAGCAATACAGTAGGGTGTGAATGGCCTTTCATGTGTTAGAAATAATGGAAGGCTGATCGTCAGGCATAAAAAAGGTGAGCACTGCTCACCTTTTTTATTGGGTCGGGTAGATCCTGAATTAACGGGCTAATTCAAATGCTAATTTAGGGTCACTTGCAAAATACTGCGACGCAGATCCGCATTCAGCAGAATCTTGGCATCGTTGGCGATGTTTTCGATACGATCACCAAATTCAATGTTGTCATCACTATCTAAAGTGAGCACTTTGCGCTCAAGTAGCTCTTCAATTAAGTTCTTAAATAGGGATTTATCAAAGAACTCAGGGGCATTCAAACCGTGCAGAATAGAGATGCGCTGTGCCATGAGGGAGCAGTTCTTCACCATGTCATCTTTGTTCATGTTGCCAGAACCTGAACGCTGCAACAGGGCAATGGCAATATAGTAACGCTCTAGAATTTGAATCACTTGCTGGGACAATACAGACAACATGATGTAATTGTTAGAACTTACCGATGGACGCACCAGTTCATCCCCATCTTGGGTGAGGTAGCCGCGCTTCACGCATAGATCTAACCATTGATCAATAACGCCACCGATTTCCTCTTCTTTCCAGTGCAAGAACAATTCAGCTTTTAGGTACGGATAAATGGTGCGGGCGAAGCGAGCCACATCACTGCGTTTCATGCGTACATTATTGATAAACAAGCACGCCAACATAGATGGAATGGCAAACAAGTGAATTACGTTATTGCGGTAATAGGTCAACATAACCGCTTGGGCTTCATCCACTCGAATAATGTCACCTAGTGGGTGGTTTAAACGTTCCACCACGTGCATGTTCTCTGCGTAGTGAATCCAGTCCTTACCGTCCCCTTCAGGTAGGGTGGTTAAGTGGCTGTAAGGCATGTCTTTGGCGAGATCACGATACAGATTCAAGGTTTGCGCTAATACATTTTCATCCATGGCTTGACGCGGTGCCGCTAAAATCGCAAGGGCCAGCATGTTAATGGGGTTCAGTGCCGCCGCTTTGTTGATTTGCGTGACCACTTCGATGGCTAATTCATTGACGGTTTCTTTTGCCCATTCTGGACGGAAATCTTCACCGTGGTCTTCAGTTTTCCAACCTGGGCGTTTGTTATCGAGATACTTGTTTAAGTCGATGGCATCACCAAACGTCAGGTATACGCGGCCAAAGTTTTTCTTAAGATCTTTTAAGGTTTTGAAAACACCCAGTAACGATTCTTTCTTCTTGGTCTTACCGCGCAGCTCACCTAGGTAGGTGTTGCCTTCAAATACTTTCTCATAGCCGATATAAACCGGCATGAAGACGATGGGTTTGTGGCTATCACGTAAGAAACTGCGCACGGTCATGGCCAACATGCCCGCACGGGGCTTTAAGGTACGACCAGTACGGGAGCGGCCACCTTCGATAAAGTATTCGGTGGAGTAGCCAGAGGTGAAGATGGCGTGTAGGTATTCATCGAATACAGCGCTGTAAAGTGGGTTGTCTTTGAAGCTGCGACGCATAAAGAACGCACCGCCACGACGCAGAATTGGACCCACTACAGGCAGGTTTAGGTTAATCCCCGCGGCGATTTGTGGTGGGACAAAGCCGTTTTTAAATAATACGTAAGACAGCAATAAGTAATCGATGTGACTGCGGTGACAGGGCACGTAGATGATTTCGTTGTCTTTATAGGTGGTGGTGAGCTGCTCAAGGTTTTGCACTTGCACACCGTTGTAAAGTTTATTCCATACCCAAGTGAGCACGATGTCCAAAAAGCGAATGGTGCTGTGACTTTGGTTAGACGCAATTTCATCGCCGTATTTGATGGCTTTGGCGGCGGCTTTCTCGTAAGAGATGCCTTTTTCTTGCATTTCATGTTCGATGGCCGCTTTCACCATGGGTTTACGAATCAAACGGTGAACAAGTGTTCGGCGATGAGATAAATCTGGGCCAATAACGGCACTGCGAGTGTGGCGGAAATGCACACGTAAAACACGACCCAATTTACGGATTAAGCGTGATGCTTCCATGGTTGGGTTTTCACTGATCACCCCTTGAATATCCAGCGGCTGACTAACGTGAACAAATGTATTGCGACCGTTTAATATAATGCTAACAATGCGGCGTACTTTGCTGGTCACTGACCAGCTGTCACCCAACCAAATTTTTAAGAAACTTTTTTCTTTATTAGGTGAGCGTCCCCAAAATATATTCACGGGGATGATTTTGACTTTGATATCTGGGTGGTTTTGGCAAACCTCAATCATGTCCGGTACGGTTTTATGCAAGTAAGGCATGGCGCGGCGACGGAACCAATTTCCTTCAGTACGGGACAGGTAAATAATGCGGTTATTAAAGCGAGTACCGGCGATTTCCACAGGCTCTAAGGCGTGGGGCAAGCCGTTTTTACGGGTTTCGCTGTCCAGTACAAGGCTGGCGGAGTAAGAACGATGGGGCAGAGCATAAAAGATTGGTTGCTCAGCATCGTCGGCGAGGGCATCTTGGGACTCTTTGATCCCAACCACATTGGTTCTCACCCAAATTTTTAGAAGCCCGCGAGATAACGCGTTAATAAGAGACACTAGGGCGCGCAAAGTCATCACCTTTTATTTATTAGTGGCCAAAGGCCAATCGCCGGAAAAACCACGCTATCTATACACCATAGCTGGTTCAGCAAAATTTTGCCGAATTGTAGCAGGTCTATTGCACAAACCAACGCTTAAATCCCTAGCCGTTAAGGCATTCACAGAATCTGCCTATTGTAATCGTAAAGTCTGACGCTATATTGACAGCTTCGTGACATTGGGACTGAAACTTTCTCCCCAAAATAAAGTCTACGCAGCGCTGTAAAAATAAAAAGAGAGTTTAATCATGATACGTGTGCAAAATCTCACCAAGCGGTTTGATGAATTTACCGCTGTCAATCAGTTAAGTTTTGATGTGGCTCCTGGTGAAGTGTTGGGTTTCCTTGGGCCCAACGGGGCGGGTAAATCCACCACTATGAAAATGATCACCGGATTCATTGAGCCGACATCGGGTCAAGTGAGCGTG
>JBFEWA010000291.1:0-4382 GCA_041546605.1 Bermanella sp. | reverse complement strand
GGGCTGTTCCAACCATAAAACCCCCATTTCATGGGGGCTGGAGGGAAGAGATGTGGATATTTCGCGAAATACGGTGACGATATATCGCGAGTTAATCAGAGATTCCTATGGATGCGTAATTTCTTCATGCGTGAACGCAATGTGCTGGCAGGTAATCCCAGTAGTTCAGCGGCACCAGAGCGTCCAGAAATTTTGCCATTGCAAAAACTCAGGGCCTTTTCAATGTGCAGACGCTCGGCCTCTTCGAGAGGAATGGGTTTACTAGCGGCATTGTTTGTTGAAGGCTCACTGCCATGCTGCATAGGGTTTAAATGAAACAAACCAGATTGATGCAAAATGGCGTTGTGTTCCACCCAGTTTTGCAGTTCGCGAATGTTGCCCGGCCAGTGGTGGTGGCTCATCCATTTTAACGATGGGGTGTGCAAACCTTGGAAAGGTTTGTTCATTTTTTTACAGGCTCTTTGGGCAAAGTCATGCACTAATAATGGAATGTCGGATTTACGCTCTCTTAAGGGCGGCACATGAATGGCGAACACATTCAAACGATAAAACAAATCCATGCGAAAGGTGCCTTGATCCACAGCTTGTTTTAAATCTTTGTTGCTGGCGGCAATGATGCGCACGCTCACCTTAATGGTTTGGGAACCACCCACACGCTCGAATTCCCCTTCTTGCAGCACGCGCAAAAGTTTGACTTGCGCATCCATGGGCAGCTCGCTGATTTCATCTAAAAATAGCGTGCCATTGTGGGCCAGTTCAAAACGTCCAATGCGACGTTGAATGGCACCGGTAAAGGCGCCTTTTTCATGGCCAAACAGCTCAGAATCCACTAATCCTTGGGGGATGGCACCACAATTGAGTTTCACCATGGCCTGTTGTGAGCGTTCGCTTTGTTCGTGAATAGCGCGAGCCACCAGCTCTTTGCCGGTACCACTTTCGCCGGTAATTAAAATGTTAGCTTGAGTGGGGGCGGCTAAGGCGATTTGTTCTTTAAGGTGTTGAATAGGGTCGCTGTGCCCAATAATTTCAGAGACAAAGGTAGCGTCGATTTCTTCTTGTAAATAATGATTTTCAGCTTGGAGTTTTTCTTTTAAAAAACGGTTTTCGGTAAGGGCTTGTTTGAGATTGTCCTCCATGCGCTTACGCTCGCTGATGTTTTTAAAGACTACAACGGCCCCTTGGATTTCTCCTTCTAAAATAATGGGGGTGGCGCTGTACTCTACCGAAAAATTAGAGCCATCTTTGCGCCAAAACACTTCGTTTTCTTTACTGCGTGTAATGCCGTCTTGTAAACATTGGTAGATAGGGCATTCCGATTGCGGATAGTGTCGTCCATCGGCATGGGAATGATGGTGAAAGGCGTGAATGCTTTTGCCAATTAAATCTTCCGACACCCAGCCGGTTAAACGCTCAGCAGCAGGATTCACAAAGGTGGCTAAGCCATTGGCGTCTAGGCCATACACCCCCTCAGACATGGACTCTAAGATAAATTGATAGCGCTCAATGAGGGATCGAGTGATAAGAGATTGGGGCGACATGACACAAATATCCGCTAAATGAGCAGATATTAGATTAAGTCACGATATTTAGCGAGTTTTGACTGGGAAGAGAGTCACATCAAGCCACTTAATTGCTTGCGGTCGAGTTGTGCTGTGGGGCAAAAATACAGTAATGTGATGGCCAAACACTGATGATTGAAGCGTTAAGGAAGTGATGATGGATTTACAAATCGTTCAGCAAGGTATTTTTGAAGATGTGCCCCTTCACGGACGTTTTTTATATTTTCAACTGAATCACCAAGTATCGTCCGAGCAGGTTAAAACCGCGTTGCAGGCCATTCAATCTCACGTGGATGGTACCAGTGTGGTGTTAGGTCTTGGGGATGCCACATTAAATGCCTTGCAAGTTACAGGTTTAGAATCACTACAATTCCCCACCTATGACACCCGTGGTGTGCAGGTGCCAGCCACGCCTGCGGCGTTATGGCTGTGGTTAAGAGGGGATGACTTAGGGGAAATGACACTGCAAGCTCAGCAATTATCGGCACAGCTCGACGGTGTGTTTACCCTTGATGACAGTGTGGATGCGTTTAAATACAAAGAAGGCCGTGATTTAACCGGCTACGAAGACGGCACCGAAAACCCAGAAGGGGAAGAAGCCTTTGCCACTGCATTTGCCGATAACGGTGGTTCTTACGTGGCTATTCAACAATGGCAGCATGATCTTGCGCACTTTAAGCAACAAAACCAAGAACAGCAGGATCACACCATTGGGCGCCGTTTAAGCGATAACGAAGAATTAGACGACGCGCCAGAATCTGCCCATGTGAAACGCACGGAGCAAGAGGGTTTTGACCCAGAAGTGTTTTTGTTACGTCGATCCATGGCTTATGGCGAGGGCGTCAAAGCAGGCTTGGTGTTCCAAGCGTTTGCAGCAACCACAGCATCGTTTGCCACCATGCTAGCGAAAATGGTTGGGGAAGAAGACGGCATTGTGGATGCCTTGTTTAATTTTACGCGACCCATCACTGGGGCGTATTTTTGGTGCCCACCCATGAAAGACGGCCAGCCGGATTTCAGTTTGTTATTCTAACGACATAAAAAAAGCCTGCATCAGCAGGCTTTTTTTATGGTGTCACTTTGGGCTATTTATTGCCCCAAATTTTCGCCACCGCGCGATCCGATCCTAGTAGCCCCACAATCAAGCCAACACTGGCCACGCCCCCAAACACCACTACAGGAATCAGGTAACCATAGCTCTCACCGCCGGAAGAGAATACACACACCAAGGTGGCTAATAGGCTAAACAGTGCAGCGATGGCCAGTAATATGGTGCGGTGGGAAGGCTTGTAATTGTAAGGCTCGTTACCGGCTTCCAATGGGTTTAACAGTGGCGCAAAGAGGTTTCTCAGCTGGTTTTTCATGGTGATGTCTTAAGGTAATAGAAATGATTGCACACATTCTGCGTAAAAAAGCCTTAGGACACAATGGCTACTGACACTGGCATTCGGGTGTGGTTATATAAATAAAATTTATCTAAAGCTAAAAATAATTATAAATATTAATGAATGGTGGGGCGGCACATGAATGTGACGGTGAAACAATTACGCATCTTTGTGGAGGTGGCGCGACATTTGTCCTTCGCCGCAGCAGGCAATCACTTGCACTTGAGTCAGCCCGCTATTTCCTTAGCCATACAAAACCTAGAGCAACACATAGGTGGCAAGTTACTGGATCGAAATACCCGACATCTGGCATTAACCCCAGAAGGTCAGTTGTTTTACCCCACCGCGGTCAGGTTACTTAATCAATGGTCTCAAGCCTTGGATGATGTACATAATTTGTTCACCCTACAACGAGGCAAGCTCAACATGGCGGTGATGCCGTCGTTTGGGGCTAATGGCTTAGAGGATGTGGTGGCGCGGTATCATGAGTCCTACCCAGAAATTAATTTGGCCATTGATAACATCGTAATGGATCAAGCGGTGGAGGGCGTGAGAAAAGGGCGATATGAATTAGCCGTGATGTTTGCCGCGCAAAACATGCAAGGGGTGGAATTTACGCCGTTGTTTAGCGATCACTTCATGGCCATTTACAGTGATGAACATGCGTCATTATTAAACTCAGTCAATTTACAAGAGGATTGGCAAGCCCTGTTTGATTGCCCCATGGTGGTGATGGATAAAGACTCCAGCTTACGACGTTGGATTGAAGATGAAGTGCAAGCCCAACAATTGCAGATTCGAACGGTGGCAGAGGTCAATCAACTAGAAACCCTTGGGAGGTTTGTGGCTAAGGGGTTAGGTGTGGGCATTGTACCGACCTTATGCCAGCAGCAAATGCAGACTCTGGGTTTACATATGCAGCCCTTGGGTGAGCAACTGCAATCGCGCCAAGTGGGAGTGGTGACTTCATCGCAACATAGTTTATCGGCAGCTGCACAATCCATGTTGCAGGTTATACAAAATCTTTATGCATAATGGGCTTTAAAGCGTTTGTATCGAAGGATTCGATACAAACGCTGCAATTTATTCAACCATTGATGTCCAATTCTTCTTTACACTGTATGAAACAGTGGAGATTTAACATGCGTACTATTCAAACCTTACTTAATGCCCAAGACGCAATGGATGGGGCAGGGGTAAAAATTAAACGCCACAGCACCGTGCGTTATGCCTTGGCGGACCCATTCTTAATGCTGGACGAAATTCGCAGTGATGACCCAGATGATTTCATTGCGGGCTTTCCGCCACATCCTCATCGCGGCATCGAAACCCTAACCTACATGCGTGTAGGGGGCATTCGCCATGAAGACCATATGGGCAACACTGGGCAAGTATTAAGTGGTGGCGCCCAATGGATGCGTGCCGGGCGTGGTGTGAT
>JBFEWA010000262.1:0-4784 GCA_041546605.1 Bermanella sp. | reverse complement strand
TAACCCGAGCAATACAGAAAAAATAAATGAATGGCAGGATTCATGGCCAGGTCCTTATTATCAAGCAAATTTAGATCCTGACCTGGCGCAAATTAAAGTGACGATTGCCACAAAAGAGCTAAATGAGGTTTATCGTTTATATGAGGTGCCGCGCTATGCGTTTATCAAACAATAAGCGACAAAGTGGTCTCGCACTTATTACCGTGTTGTTTATTTTTGTGCTGGTATCCATGCTGGCCATTGGCATGCAGCAGCGACAATCCATGGATATCGCTCAAGCCAGTGTGACGTTTAGCCAGACACGGGCGCAAATGCTAATTTTAAGTGCTGAAGATATCGCCAAGGCTGGTCTTGCCTTTGATGGTAATCGCGACTCTCAGAATAATGAGCTGTGGGATACGGCCTCTGAGATGTGGAATCAACCATTTCCCCTTGAATTAAAAGAGGAGGGCGCAAAGGTCTTTGTGAATGTACGTGATTTGCAGGGCTTATTTAATCTTAACTGGTTATCCCCTGAGGCGAGTAATTCAGCCCAAGCCCTTACTCGATTTCAGTCGTTATTAACCGAGCTGGGATTGGATGCAGCCATTGCAGAAAATGTTAAGAACTGGCTCACCCCGCAACATTCTTCCAATTTTGATTATCAAAACATGGAACCACCTTATCGAGCATCAGAATTTGCGTTTGTGCATCCTTCGGAATTAAAGCTTGTTAAGGGCATGGATGCCGACTCATATGAGAAGCTAGAGCCCTTTATAACCGCTTTACCTGTGAATTCAGCATTAAATATCAATACGGCACCACCTGAAGTGTTGGCTTCTTGGGATCCGGCGCTGTCATTGAGCGACAGCACCTCTGTTCTCAGTAAGGTGCACTCAGGAAAATGTGGCGAGAATCGTAATAGCGCACTTTTCAAGACGGTGGATGAACTCTGGGAAGACGCGACTATCTCCCCTCTTGCTAATAAGACTGAGGGGAGTACCTGGGATAAGGGTGACTTTGCGGTAAAATCTCAGTATTTTAGTGTGCTGATACAAATTGAACTTGAAGGGCAGTTTTACGTAAGCGAATCTATAATTCGCCGAAATTTAGACCCTCAAAATGCCTTTAATGGCGTGATCTATCGTGATTTATCTAGAGTGCCAATGGATATAACACGCCTTAAAATCGTTAATTGCTAGAATCGAATATGACCCAATATATATGCAGTCAGATAAACGGCCCATTATTCACACTAAGTGAGACAGGGCAACTTATAGAAACTACAGACTTAGATTCCCCTGTGGGGCACATTGTATTGTCAGGCAATGAGTGCCAAGTGTTGTCTGCCGCTATACCTGTAAAGCAAGCCAAGCAAATCATCCGAGCATTACCTTTTGCCTTAGAAGAGCAGCTCGCCAATGAGATCGAGAGTAATCACATTGAATATCTAGGCCGAGCTAATGGAAAAGCTTATGCCATGGTTATTGAGCATTCAAAAATGCAGTCATTAGTGTCTCAATACAACCCTGACACAGTGCAATATTTACCTTTGCTCTTACCAGCTGAAGTCAGTCGTATTCAAGTGTGTATTATTAATGGTATTGCAAATATTCGTGTGGATGAATATACCGCTTTCACCGTTGGTGCAGAGCTAGCCAGTCGCATGATACAGGCTTACAAAACAGAGAACCTAGCAACTGTGGTTTTTTATGATCTGGATGGCAAACATGAACTGATTGCCTTGGAGCTAGAGAGTGCAGGCTTTGAAGTAGTCAAGCAAACTGCAGAGCAATTCGCTTCTCTACTTAATATTAGTGCGCAGTCAAATAAATGGAATTTACTGGCTGGCCCGTATGTTAAGAAAAAAGCACCAGTTAAAACAAAAAATTCAAAATTAAAACCATTGGCATATTTGGCGGCATCGCTTTTGGCTGTGGCTTTTCTGTCAAACATCATTCAGTTAAAGCAATACCAGCAAATGGCTGAGCTGGTGGAAAGTTCATCTAAGAATTTTTACGAGCAATTATTCCCAGGTGAAAAGGCCAGAATATTAAAACGTCAATTTAAAGATAAGTTGGCGCAAGCAGGTGGTGGCACTGCAAGCAGTTCTGGGTTTGTTAATTTACTGGGTGAATCTTCAAAAGAGATTAGTCAGGTGGGTGGTGTTGAATGGGATGCCATTCGTTTCAATCGTAACAAGAGTGAGTTAGAGCTCAATTTAATAGTAGATAATATTGCTCAGCTGGACAGTATTAAGAATAAATTAGCGACTCAAGGTCTGGTCGTGGATATTGCGTCTGCCAATAATACTGGCAAGCGTATCAAGGGTGTTTTAAAGGTACGTAAGAATGGCTAGCGCTTTAGAGAACTTCAAACGCAATGCTCTACATCAGTTGGAGCAGAGCACTTTATATAAATCGTCAAGCAATTGGTTTAATCAGTTATCTGATAGGGACCAAAAGGTTGTCAAGGCCATTGGTATTGTATTCTTAATTGCATTGCTGTTCGCATGGGTTTGGCAGCCTGTTTCACAAGGCAAGATTAAAGCCGAATCCAAATACCAAAGCGAGCTGAAGTTTCATCAAAAGATGAAAGATAGTGCCCATCTTTTTGGTTCTAGCAATGTCAGCTCTTCTGGTGGCGGCTCTATTCTTAGTACGGTTAATAATACGGCTAAAGTAAAAAACATCCAGCTAAAGCGTTTTGAACCAGAAGGTGATAATGGTTTGCGCATCTGGTTGGATAAAGCCAATTTTAATGCTGTCATTGATTGGCTTGAATTATTAGAAACTACTCGCGGCATTAGAGTGGAACAAATATCCATAGACAAGGTCGACTCAGGTATTGTTAATGTAAGGGCGGTACTGCAATTATGAGTAATTATGATTTTGACCTATTTGTCATTGGCGCCGGCTCTGCTGGTGTGCGAGCCAGTCGCATGGCGGCCAGCAAAGGGTTGAAAGTCGCGGTCGCCGAATCGCGATACCTAGGCGGCACTTGCGTAAATGTTGGTTGTGTTCCTAAAAAACTATTTGTTTATGGCAGCGAAATTCCTCACCTTGTTTCTGATGCCAAAGGATACGGCTTTGACTTATCCATAAAGGAATTTTCTTGGACTACATTGCGCGACAATAAAACCAAGGAGATAGAGCGCTTAAATGGTATTTATCAAAAGCTATTAGATAACTCTGGTGTAACTACTATTATTGGTCATGCGAAATTAGAGGGGACTAATAGCGTAAGCGTTAATGGCAAAACGTACACAGCAGAACGCATCTTGCTTGCAACCGGTGGCTGGCCAATTTTACCGGATATTGCGGGTAAAGAGTATTGCGTCAATTCCAATGATTTCTTTTATCTAGATGCATTGCCGAAACGTGTTTTGGTGTTAGGTAGTGGTTATATAGCGGTTGAATTCGCTGGTATTCTTAATGGCTTGGGTTGCGAAACAATCATTGTCTCGCGCTCCGGGAAGTTACTGCGTGGCTTTGATGAAAGCACTCGCGAGTTTGCTCAAGCTGAGATATTGAAAAAAGGCATTCAACTGATTGCCGCTCAGCCTACAGGAATTCGACAAGATAATAACAACTATCTAGTTGAGCTAAGCAATGGTGAAACCGTTAGTGTTGATCTTGTGGTCTCTGCCATTGGTCGCTCCCCCAATCTAGAGAACTTAGGCATTGAGGAGCTAGGCATTCAGCTAACTAAAAGCGGTTTTATTGATGTCGATACCCAATACAAAACAAATATTTCCAGTATTTATGCGCTAGGTGATCTAATTGATACACCACAATTAACCCCAGTTGCGTTGGCTGAAGCTATGACATTCTTAAGTCAGCAGTATGACGGCGCTAGCCGCACATTAAATTATGACAACATAGCCACCGCGGTTTTTAGTCAACCAAATTTAGCTACGGTAGGGTTGTCGCAAGAAAAAGCTGAAGAGCAGGGGATGAGAGTACAGATCTTTGAAAGTGAGTTTCGAGCCATGCGCCTAACCATGACGGACTCAACAGAGCGAACCTATATGAAGTTAGTTGTGGATCGCGATACCGATAAAGTATTAGGCGCTCATATGGTGGGCGAGCATGCCGCAGAAATAATTCAAGGCATTGCTATTGCCATAAAGGCTGGAGCAACAAAAGCCATATTCGATGAAACCATGGGGATTCATCCAAGCTCTGCGGAAGAGTTCGTAACTATGCGAACGCCTTTAAATTAGCGATTAAACATTCGCCAATCAAGCAACACGCAGGGTGGTTGGTTATCTTTATTCTCAAGATAGCCAGCCACAAAACTCAAGTTCAAAATTGCCTCGTTATCATCCACATCTTGCTGAGTTGTAAAGTCGTTGCGGTAATAAGTTACGATATCACTGATGGCATTTAATCTCACCGCGATCATCTTTCTACCCGTATTGATGTACAGCAAGATAGGGCGAGTAATGGTTTCTAGGCGCTCACGAGCTGCTTCAAATAGGCTGATCAATTTTCCTAAAGTGCGGTGCTTTTCAATACTAAATTGATTAAGTGCTTCTTCAAGTTGGCCCTCAGCTTTCATGGTTAAAAGCTCTTCAGCTAATCCATGAAGTCGCTTATGGGGCTCATCAAAATCCTCCATAATATCTGCCAGCAATTCGTCATCAGCTTTAAATGTGCTGTACCACCTACCAAATTCACATACATTTGGATCTTGGTCTTTGTTGAATTCCGTATCGTTACGTAAAGATTGCTCTAAGGCGTCCATCCATTGGATATGGTCTTTCTCTCGATCTTTTAAAATCTGCAGTAATCGGGTGTTCT
>JBFEWA010000307.1:0-4064 GCA_041546605.1 Bermanella sp. | reverse complement strand
GACTCAAAGATTTTTCCAGATAACCGAGTACCCGATCCACATCTTGAGTATTGGTGCTATCCATTTCACGAGCAGGAGAGAACATAATGGTGTTGGCTAAAAAGAAACTCATCCACTGCACAAACTGATTATGGCTAATGGGATAGGCATGGGCACGAGCCATAAAAATCTGATGTGGCTCGTTATTATCTATATTGGTAAAGCGCGCGGGAACAGACTCATCTATGTCAGTTGTTTCAGTATTATCTGCCACACCAAAGATATCTTGATTTAATGCAACGATTTCACTGTTAGGTAGGTCTCGTTGCAAAGCAGACTGCGTACGATTAATAAAATTGGTGTACTGCACAACCGGATTCTCTAATCCTTGGGTAAGATCAAAAAACTCATCAGCGGGTATGCCGCGATACATGGTGGACAACACTTTATTGGCCACCATAAATTGATCTTCTGCGGACAAAGCATCAAACTCACTTTGCGATAAGGTGAAATTGTGATTCAGTGGGGCTCCACTGCGATTATCGGCTTTATCTTCAGGGGAGCTGGGCTTACACGCCGCCAGCGCGATACAAAACAAAAGCCCAAGGCAAAACCGTGCCATGTTGTTTACCATATTCTTATACCTATTATTAACTGGCCGCATTTCACATGGGCACCGGCGAATTGTGCAGAAAACACCCGCATTGGACTGTGAAGACGCCCACAAAGCCAATATTAATTTCGAATATACCCACTAGGAACGGCCCTTAGATGGACATCAGTACCCACTTCAATCCCCAATCTCAGCTGCATCAGGGCCAGTTTCAAGCCATGGCCAGCCCCTGTCAGATGCTGATTGAAGCCCCTGCCCACTTTGACCCTAGCAGCTTATTTCACAATGTGGCCAAAGAAGCGCTGCGTATTGAGCACAAGTTCAGCCGCTATCGAGATGACAATCTTTTATATCGCATTAATCAGCATGAACTGTGTGAGCTAGATGACGAGACTTTATCTTTGATGAACTTCGCCCAGCAGTGCTATGAATTAAGCGATGGCCTGTTTGATGTAACCTCTGGCGTGTTGCGTCGTATCTGGCAATTTAAAACCCTCAAAGCTCTGCCCTCCCAAGCACAAGTGAACGCACTGCTACCGCTTATCGGCTGGGAGAAAGTCCTGTTCACTGGCCGCCAATTACAGCTACCTGAAGGTATGGAAATCGACCTTGGTGGTATAGGAAAGGAGTACGCGGTGGATCGCTGCTGGCAAATGCTTAACGAGCAATGCCCTTGGCCCTTTCTTTTGAACTTTGGCGGCGACTTGCGGGTGAGTGGGCCACGAAAAAACAACCAGTCTTGGCGCACAGGAGTGGAAAACCCCGACGGCAAACACCCAACCGCTGTGCTTGAAATCAAAAGTGGCGCCATCACCACCAGTGGTACCGCCATGCAACACGTGGAATTTAACGGCGTGCGTTATGGCCATATCCTCAACCCCAAAACCGGCTGGCCTGTGGAACGCCCACCCTTGTCCATTACCGTGGCCGCCGCCACCTGTATTGAAGCCGGCCTACTCTCCACTTTGGCCATGTTACAAGGGGATAACGCCCGATCTTTCCTTGAAGAACAAGGGGTTACCTTCTGGTTGCAATAAAGCCTTAAGCCCAGCGGCAAATCCCACTGTATTAGCTACACTTGAGAACACAAAAAGGCCATATTTTCATCAATATTTATGCTAATATGCGCCCCCTAAAATCTCCCATAGATAGCAGGTTGGGGAATTTTTCATGCATATTTGCAAATTTTCGCCCTTTAAAGGCCAATCCTGCTATTTTTTTGTTCAATATCGTCGCCAAAGTCATTAAACTCTGCGGCGATTTTTACCCTGCAATGTCGAGCAAGTTATGACAGACCTATCTAAATACAGAAATATTGGTATTTTCGCCCACGTAGATGCGGGCAAGACTACCACCACCGAACGTATCCTTAAGCTTACTGGTAAAATCCACAAGCTAGGTGAAGTACACGAAGGTGAATCTACAACTGACTTCATGGAACAAGAAGCGGAACGTGGTATTACCATCCAGTCTGCGGCTGTAACCTGTGAGTGGAACAAACACCGTTTCAACGTTATCGACACACCGGGGCACGTTGACTTCACTGTTGAAGTATATCGTTCTCTTAAAGTACTAGACGGCGGCATCGGCGTATTCTGTGGTTCTGGTGGTGTTGAGCCTCAGTCTGAAACTAACTGGCGTTACGCTAACGAATCTGAAGTATCTCGTATCATTTTCGTTAACAAACTAGACCGTATCGGTGCTGACTTCCTACGTGTAACTGATCAAGTTAGAAACGTACTAGGTGCTAAGCCTCTTATCATGGTTCTACCGATCGGCCGTGAAGACGAATTCGTAGGTGTTGTAGACCTATTAACTCGCAAAGCCTACGTTTGGGATGAAACTGGTCAACCTGAAAACTACGAAGTAACTGACATCCCTGCCGACATGGTAGACGACGTTGAAATGTACCGTGAACAGCTAATCGAAACCGCTGTTGAAATGGACGACGACCTAATGATGGCATACATGGACGGCGAAGAGCCTTCTATCGAAGACATCAAGCGTTGTATCCGTGAAGGTACTCGTACTCTTGCGTTCTTCCCAACTTACTGTGGTTCTGCCTTCAAAAACAAAGGTATGCAACTTCTATTAGACGCGGTTGTTGATTACCTACCATCTCCAACTGAAGTGGATCCACAAGATCTAACTGACGAAGAAGGTAACCCAACTGGCGAGAAAGCCATCGTTGATCCTGATCAGCCTCTAAAAGCACTTGCGTTCAAAATCATGGACGACCGTTTCGGCGCCCTAACCTTCGTACGTATCTACTCTGGTCGTCTTAAGAAAGGTGACACCATCCTTAACTCGTTCACTGGTAAAACAGAACGTGTTGGCCGTATGGTGGAAATGCAAGCTGACGAACGTACTGAACTAGACAGCGCGCAAGCCGGTGACATCATCGCTATCGTGGGTATGAAGAACGTTCAAACTGGTCACACTCTTTGTGATGTTAAGCACCCATGTACACTAGAAGCCATGGTGTTCCCAGAGCCAGTAATCTCTATCGCAGTTGCGCCTAAAGACAAGGGCGGCGCTGAGAAAATGGGTATCGCCATCGGTAAAATGGTGGCAGAAGATCCATCTTTCCGCGTTGAAACTGACGAAGACTCTGGTGAAACCATCCTTAAAGGTATGGGTGAACTTCACTTAGACATCAAAGTGGACATCCTAAAACGTACTTACGGCGTTGAATTAGTAGTAGGTGAGCCTCAAGTTGCTTACCGTGAAACCATCACTCAACCTATCGAAGACAGCTACACTCACAAGAAGCAGTCTGGTGGTTCTGGTCAATACGGTAAAATCGATTACCGCATCAAGCCAGGCGAGCAAAACTCTGGTTTCACCTTCACTTCTACAGTTGTGGGCGGTAACGTACCTAAGGAATTCTTCCCAGCCATCGAGAAAGGCTTCAAGGGTATGATGGCCGAAGGTCCTCTAGCTGGCTTCCCAGTACTAGACGTTGAAATCGAGCTATACGACGGTGGTTACCACGCGGTTGACTCCTCTGCAGTAGCGTTCGAAATCGCAGCCAAAGGTGCATTCCGTCAATCTATGCCTAAAGCCGGTCCTCAACTACTTGAGCCTGTGATGAAGGTAGACGTGTTCACTCCTGAAGATCACGTAGGTGATGTTATCGGTGACTTAAACCGTCGTCGTGGCATGATCTCTGGTCAAGAAGCGGGCGTAACGGGTGTTCGTGTTAAAGCTGACGTTCCTCTATCTGAAATGTTCGGCTACATCGGTCACCTACGTACTATGACTTCTGGTCGTGGTCAGTTCTCTATGGAGTTCTCACACTACGCACCATGTCCTGCGCAAGTAGCTGAAAAAGTTATTGCTGCAGCCAAAGAGCGTAAAGCCGCTGAAAAATAATCTCTGATTATTGATCACGCAAAGAAAGGTCACTTCGGTGGCCTTTTTTTGTGCCGCAAGGAAAGTGAGATGTGAGATGTGAGATGTGAGATGTGAG
>JBFEWA010000255.1:0-4849 GCA_041546605.1 Bermanella sp. | reverse complement strand
ACCCCATCATTATGATTACAGCAGCACCTATCGCTATAAACGCACAACTGCACAAAGCATCGAATTAAATCGTTTAGATTTAGAAGAAATGGATGAAACCCGTTTAGAAATGCAAGGAAAATCAGTCAGCTTGTTACCAGACGAAGATGCATCTATGGCACTAAATACAGAACAAAAGGATGATTCCACTCCCGATCACAACCAAGCAAGATCCATCCTAATCCAAAACAATATTCCGGTTAACAGCCGATACCAATCTCATCAGGGCTCCCTTTCCAGTACAGGCATGCTCAATCAGGGCAACTTAGTATCCACCCCTAGACCTTAATGCTTTTAAGTGCCCGTACGGCTTTTTCGGTACGGGCTGCTCGAGCTTTTCCTGCAATTGAAAACAATGCCTTGTCTGCTTGCCATTGCTGCGAAAATGCTGGCGAACAAGAAGATAACTCTTGATCGAACAATTCACATAGCTGCGAGAACAAACTAAACCCTTCTGCTAACTGTAAATGCTGCCAAGGATAATCTTGCGGCATAAGATCTTTCACCACAGCCACCACAGATAAGGCTTTTTGCACCACTGCACTATCTAACTGGTTTCTCAACGCTTGCCCTAATAGCATGGCACTGCAAGCGACTAATATGTGTGCGTCTTCTAGAGTACGAAATGGTTTGCTATACAACTCATGGCCGTCTCCGTGTAATAACTCCCCCGCTGCGCCATTAAAATGCACCTGCCCATGAGGAACCTCTTGCAACATTTTCATAGCCGGCATAACACTGACATCCACATGAGGGTCATCGGTGGAGATTTTCATGGCCTTTAAACAAGGTCGACCGTCTTGCTCCCCTTGCTTCACAATAACAATTAATTGCTTGGCTAAACCCGCCATGGTGACAAAACTCTTATGGCCAAACACCTTTTGCGTTTCATCCAAATATGCCTGCAATTGTTTGGGATGATTGCCTTGGGCTTCCGTTACACACATGGCCGCCCAACTGCTTTTATCCAACGTCGGCACCAAGGTTTGCAACGCACAGCGATAAGCTAAAGCAAAGGCTTGAGACAAATTCGAGCATCTTAACCCTAAAGCAAAGGCACAATTTAAATCCAATGATTGCCCACTCAATAATTCGCCACCCAACTCTTGGATACTTGAGAAGGGTGTTTGCTGCAATGCTTGCTCTATTATATTGCTCATATTTTAAATCCATAAAAAAAGCCCTTACGGGCTTTTTATCAACGCAATGATTTTTTAAGGCTGCGCAGCCGGTGCAGAAGAAGATTTCAGCGCTTTAATTTCTTTTTCTAAGCTTTGAATACGACGCATTAGCTGCAAGCGAGTTGCATCCATGGCCTTGATGCCTTTTTCTTGCTCATCCAAGGTTTTCGTTAAATTCTTAGGAATGCCCGCTAGCGCACTGTCCACTTTATTTTCAAGGAGGCCGATGGTGACCTTACCTTGCTCAACGTCGTCCGCTAACTTCTTAACACCATCTTTGATTTGCTTAGCCGTGGCCTTTTCCACTTGCGCTAAATCTTTATTTAACAAATCCATCTTGCCATCGAGCTTGGTCACTAGTTTACTTTGCTCATTTAAGCGGTCTTTATTTTTCTCAATGTCTACCTTATTGCGTTTATTGGCTAAATCCCAAAGCTTGCGAATCTCATGATCTTGCTCTTTTAATAAGATTTTTACCGCATCAACCGATAAATTCGCTTGTTCATCCGTAGAGGTTAGCTTTTCTTGCAAAATGGTTAACGCTTGTAATTGCAAGTCTGACTGACTTTTCACTTGATAAAGCTGCACCAATAAAGCCACACAAAAAATCAGGGAAAAGATGGTTAATGCCCATAACACCTTTGGTGCGCCATTACTGGCACCAGAAGATGGCATACGCGGCTTACCCGCAACGCGCTGGCGACTGGCTATTTCTTCTCGGCTTAATGCAATGGAAGCAAGCTGTTCTGGCTCTTTATCTTTATTCATAGGAAATCATGCGTATTTTGTAAGTTTTGCTATTGTGGCATCTGGTTAATTTTTGGCAAGTCACAGGGGTGAATTTGGTTAATCCCATCACAGGCAAATGGCTTTTATCCACGAGGATCAATAGAAAGCCGAGTGTTCTAGTGCTATCATTCAGGCACCTATTTGTAGGTACTTGTAAATAAGCCTTTGCAAGTATTGATGTGAGAGTCCATACCAAAATAACGGGAGCCCAACATGGCATTCGAATTACCAGCACTACCCTATGCAAAAGACGCTCTAGAGCCACACATTTCTGCTGAAACCCTAGATTTTCACCACGGCAAACACCACAACACTTACGTGACCAAACTAAACGGTCTAGTTGAAGGTACTGACCTTGCCAACAAATCTCTAGAAGAGATTATCAAAACCTCTTCTGGCGGCATCTTCAACAATGCGGCTCAAATCTGGAACCACACTTTCTACTGGAACAGCCTAAGCCCTAACGGTGGCGGTGCACCAACTGGCGCGGTGGCCGATGCAATCAACGCGGCATTCGGTTCTTTCGAAGAGTTCCAAGCGAAATTCAACGACATGGCTGTGAACAACTTCGGTTCTAGCTGGACTTGGTTAGTGAAAAAAGCTGACGGTTCTTTAGACATCGTAAACACCTCTAACGCTGCCACTCCAATCACTGAAGACGGCGTTACTCCATTGATCACTGTGGATCTATGGGAACACGCTTACTACATTGACTACCGCAATGTACGTCCAGACTACCTAAAAGGTTTCTGGGCACTGGTAAACTGGGACTTCGCGAACGAAAACTTCGCCAAGTAATTTATCCCAAGTTACGCAAAACAGGCCCAAGGGCCTGTTTTTTTTTGCCCAAAATCCCTTACACTTACGCCAACTTCTTAATTTGGCAGACATCATGGCTCGTTTAGTTTTAGGTTCCAGCTCCCCCTTTCGCAAAGCACTGCTTGAAAAGCTCGATCTCAGCTTTGACTGCGACAGCCCAGATATCGACGAAACCCCACTAAAAAATGAGCACCCTAAGGATATGGTGGCCCGCCTAGCTAAAGCCAAAGCCCAAGCCATCGCTGAACGTCACCCACAATCCATCATCATTGCCTCGGATCAGTGTGCCACCCTAGACGGTGAAATCATTGGCAAACCCGGTGACCATGAAAACGCCGTTAAACAATTACAAAACGCCAGTGGCCGCACGGTTACTTTTTATACAAGCTTATGTGTATTCAATGCCGGTACCAACCACTACCAAGAAACGGTCGAGCCTTTCTATGTGTATTTTAGAGAACTGACCGATCAACAGATCGAAAACTACCTCAAGAAAGAAGAGCCCTACAACTGCGCAGGCAGTTTTAAATCAGAAGGTTTGGGAATTAGCTTGTTTGAGCGTTTAGAGGGCAATGACCCTAATACGCTGATTGGTTTGCCGTTGATTCAATTGATTAAGATGTTGGATAAACAGCATATACATGTGATTTAGGGGTTTGACCCTGCGAGTACTTTGCTTCGTACGAGGGCGCACCGCGCCCGAATCATTTTCCGCAAGTGCGTTGTTTATATCGTCTTACCCGCGTAGGCGGGTATCCATTTCCGCAAGTGCGTTTCTGCAATACCCTTAATTATTTAATTAGCCGCAAGATTCAACACTTTTGCCTGCACAGTTTTCTTTTTCAGGGGAGCATAGCTACCGAACGCAGTGAGCCCCGTCCCCTCCGCTTATCCTGAGCTAGTCGAAGGGCGCGCCTAACTATCCACCGCCAACTTTATATATTATCGAAAGAATTTGATGGTGCGATGGATAAATGGCGCAGATTGGTATCAAGACGGGTTTGATTTGCGTTTGGTTCTAAACCACTTGTGGTAAAAAGCTTTAATTGTAGGTCGGATAAGCGAAGCGTCATCCGACGTGTGAAAGTTTCAATACTGTAACATTAATTGTCGGAAGGCGCTTCGCTTTTCCGACTTACGGGTTATGAGGTGCAAGCTGAGTAATTGTGTATCTCTGTAGGTTCACCAGACTTAACTTTACCTACCCAGTTTCCATATCTGCCACCGTAAACGGATTGACCTTCATAGCCAATATACACTTTGGAAGGTAGTGGTTTTCTATAAACCTGATTTTTGTAAATCTGAGCGCCTTCATTAGGTTGCAAAGTTACTAGGCCAATTTCTGCATCGGTAGGAATAAATAATACATCATTCACTCTGTTCTCATAATGACTAAGATAGATCTCTGGAATTTCTCCAGGGTTTGTAGAGATTGATTCCATCTTTGTTATTAACTTCAGATCTTTGTCAGTAATATTCTGAAATGCAATTCCTATTTTGTATTCGTAAAAACCGCGATCATTTTTACCTTCACAAGAAATTAGGTTGAAGACGACACCAAGGTCATCGGCTTGCAGAGCAGATGGAATCAGAGAAAGAAAAAGGTAGAGAATTCTAGGCATATATTATTCCTCATAACGCCCGCAGCACGCGCGGCTTTGGAATGGAAGCGAAGCCGCAATGGAAAAGCCGTCGCTGTGCCTGCGATTGTTAGCCATTTCGCTCAACCACCTCAGTTCTCTCCAAGAGTAAATGATCGTTGTCAGGTAAGCCGTGGAGGTCTCTGAAATAGTCCATTGTCTCGACGAACATCCGTTTAGACCTAGTAAGCCACTTTTTATTTAGTTTAAGCATCCACTCTGGTTCTTTTCTTACTTCATGATAATGGTCTCCGGCATCAGCACTGGTTGAGTAAGGCCCCATGCTAACAACCTCTGGCTTACCGTGAGCCAACTTATCTCGAAGCTTAAACATCTCTCTGGCAAAATTTAAAGGGTCTGCACCCCAATCAGGAGTTTTTT
>JBFEWA010000345.1:0-3485 GCA_041546605.1 Bermanella sp. | reverse complement strand
GACGAGCAATTCACGCTATGGCGCGAATTGCTCGAATCCAGAACCGGCATTTATGTGACAGAGCAGCGCAAATCGTTTCTGCAATCCAGTTTAATGCAGCGAATGCGCGAAGTAGCCTGTGACAATTACCAAGAATATTATGAACGTATTGTCCATGACCCTATGGGGAACATCGAATGGGCAAAGCTGGTGGATCGATTAACGGTACAAGAAACCCGCTTTTATCGTGATCCGGCTGCGTTTGAGTATGTGAGTAAATATATTCACGCTCATAAAGCGAAGTTTGATAAAAAAAATCCGTTGGATATCTGGAGTGTGGGATGTTCCAGCGGAGAAGAAGTGTACAGTCTTGCTGTGTTAGCCCATGAGATTTTAGAGGATGACAACAAGCAAGATTGCTTCTTAGTAACGGGTACCGATATTAGTGTGCCTGTGCTCAATAAAGCTCGGCAGGGAGTGTTCCCGCAAAGACGTTTAGTGACTTTGCCTGAGTTTTATCAGCAAAAGTATTTTACTCAAGGGGATGACGAGCAGTTTCAAGTTATCCCAGAGATTAAGAAACATACCTGCTTTGCGCAGGTGAATATTTTACAACTGGATAAAGTGGCCAAAACCTCGCGCCATATTATTTATTGTCAAAATGTTCTAATTTATTTTCGCCATTGGAGGCGTCAAGAAATACTCAACCACTTGGTTGATCGACTGGCACCGGGCGGCTTGCTTTTGATTGGGATGGGCGAGATGCTGGATTGGCAGCATCCAGATGTGACACCCGTTAAAGGCGAACAAATCACCGCGTTTATTAAGCGTGTATAGCAAAGAATAACTAGGATGCGGAGCCAATATGGGCGATCGCCATGATTATGTAGCCCTTGATTGGGTTAAAGGCGAAATTGAAGAAGTATTAAAGCAGGCGCAGTATGAGCTTGAAGCTTATGTGGAAGCGCCTGACGACACTGCTCGCTTGAAATTTTGTTTAACCTATTTGCATCAAGTGCGCGGCACTTTGCAGATGGTGGAGTTCTATGGCGCTGCCATGCTGGCAGAAGAAATGGAAGCCGTTGTCCAGGCTATGCTGGATGATAACGTTAGTCATGCCTCAGAAGCACGTGAAGTGCTTATGCAGGCTATTTTACAGCTTCCCAATTACCTTGATCACATCAAATTAGGTCGTCGTGACCTGCCGGTTGTACTGCTGCCTGTCTTAAATGATTTACGTGGTGCTCGCGGTGAAAGCTTGCTCTCTGAAACCTCTTTGTTTCAGCCAAGTTTCAAGCAAGTTGACCCTATTAATGAAAAACAAGTCCGCCAGTATTCTGATAAACAATTTTTAGATGTTCTAAAAAAATTGCGTCAAATGTATCAGGTGGCGTTATTGGGTGTGCTGAAAGGTAAGGACACCAAAACCAATCTGGAATATTTACACAAGGTTACCAGTCGTTTAGCTAAGCTGTTCGTTAACACCTCAGCGGAATCCTTGTGGTTTGTGGCCAGTGCGGTCATAGAAGGTTTGCTCAATGATGGCATTCGTTTAAACAGTGCCGTTAAAGAATTGTTAAAACAGCTTGAGCCCGAGTTTAAAAATATTCTTTCCAATGGTGCTCGCGCGTTAGACGAAGTACCGGAAGAATTATTAAAGAATTTGCTCTTCTATGTGGCCCGTGCCGAAAAAGCCACGGACAACATCACGCAAATTCGTAATGAATATAAATTAAATGATGCATTGCCTTCTAGCAGTGAAGTGGCGGAAGAACGTAAAGCATTAGATGGTCCAGATAAAGCCACCATGGGATCAGTGGCGGCTGCATTAATCGAAGAGATTACGCGCTTAAAAGAAGAGCTGGATCAGTTAGTACAAGATAAAATTGCGCAGCCATCTCAATTGGCGGGCTTGGTGCCGGGCTTCAAACAAATCAGCGATACCATGGGTATGTTGGGTTTGGGCGTGCCGCGCAAAGTGATTCAAGATCAGTTTGAAATTGTTAAAGGTTTTGTGGATAACAACCAAACCGCTGATAACACCCAGCTCATGGATATTGCCGGTGCTCTACTTTATGTAGAAGCCACGCTGGTGGGCTTGAGTGATCGTTTTGGTGGACAGAAAAATGAATCCGCTTCAACACAGCAACTTGGCGAAGCGCAAAAAGTTGTTCTTAAAGAATCGAAAAACTTCATTGAGCAAGTTAAAGAACTTGTGGTTGAGTATGCAACCAAACAAGGTGAGCTATCTTTACTAGGTGAAGCGGCAGAATTGTTGATGAACCTACGTGGCACCTTGATTATGGTGCCACAAATGGAAGCGGCAGACATCGCCCGTGCGTGCTCTAACATCTTACACAAACATGTGGACAGCCAAGAGCGCCCTGCGGAAGTATTGCTAGATGCGTTGGCTGAATCCTTAAGTGGTGTGGAATACTTCTTAGAGCGTTTAGAAGAAAACCACCACAACCAAAGCGACAGTATCTTACTGCGTGCCCGTGAAGTAATTTTACCCTTCATACCTGCACAAGACTTGGCGCCAGATGACAACATTTTGGATGCGCAAGCTTTAGAAGATGATTTGGAAGAAGTGGATTTTTCTGGACTGTCTGAAACGTCTGTGGATGAAGAGCCAGAAGCAGAATTAGAACTGCAAAGCGAGTTTGAAGCAGAATCCGAAACCGAATTAGTGAGCGATAACGAAGACAGTATCGAGTTTGGTTTACCTGTGGAAGATGAGGTAGCAGAACCTGAGCTGTTGGATGAGTTTGCAGTTGAGTCATCCAATGAGTTTGATGAAATTTCACTGGAGTTGGACGACGATCTAGACCCAGAACAAAAAGAAGCGCAAACCCTAAACCAGGAATTCAACGCGTCACTGCAAACGTTAGAAGACGAGCCAGCCAGTGAAGATGATTGGAGCATTGCGTTTGATGATGGCCTAGATGACATCGAGCAAGAGCAAAATCTTGAAGACGAAGCTGAAGTTGTAGAAGCGTTTGTAGTCGAGCCAGAAACAACGCCTGAGCCTGTTGCGCAGCCAGAAACCAGTTTTGAAGATGACGACGATGATTTAATTGATGATGAAATCATCGAAATTTTCTTAGAAGAAGCGCAAGAAGTTTTAGAAACCATCGAAGAGTTTTGGCCGCAGTTCAAGCAAAATAACAACGATAGCGAAGCCTTAACCACAACCCGTCGTGCTTTCCATACCCTAAAAGGCAGTGGACGTATGGTGGGGGCAGAAGAAATTGGTGAAACCGCTTGGGCCATTGAAAACATGTTCAATCGCCTATTGGATAACACCATTCAATTAAGCACGCCGTTTATCGACATCGTTGATTTCATGGTTGAGCAAATTCCACATTTGATCAAAGGGTTCGAACAACGCAAACCTTGCGATGTGGATGTGAAGCTGATTCAAGAATACGCTGATGCGGTATCCAAAGGTGAAGACGTTGCTCCGTGCGCTGAGGTGATGTCTCAAGCATTGCATCAAGAGATTG
>JBFEWA010000441.1:0-2293 GCA_041546605.1 Bermanella sp. | reverse complement strand
TTAGCCCATTGGGAGTGGATGGAATTATTTGCGGATGCCTATGTGGAATCCTCCCTAAATAAAGGCGAAGATTTAGAAGGTTTCGACCCTTTAACCGGTGTGCTAACCGCCATTGAATGTGCTTGGTTGCAGGCCTATGAATACCCTGTTCATACAATCACATCGGGTCAGGAAATAGCTAAAGCGCCCACATTCTTATTGGTTTATCGCAATACCGACGATGAAGTGAAATTTATCGAATTGAATGCATTAAGTTATTTACTGTTTGATGCCTTAAAACAAAACCAATCTAAAACAGTAACGCAAATAGTATCTGAGTTAGCACAGCAGCATCAGATGCCCAGTGATCAATTAATGGCCGGCGCCATAGAAATAATCGCTAACTGGAATCAATTGCAACTATTAAAAATGGTCTGAATTATGGATATTGCTTGGGTGTATCAATCTTGGATTAAACTAACAAACCGTTTAGGGAATTTGGATTTCATTCCATTGCTGGCATTACGCTTATATTTAGCCCCTGTGTTTTGGGTGGCGGACATGAATAAGTGGAATGACATGGATAGCGTTGTGCAATGGTTTGGTAATTCAGAATGGGGCTTGGGCTTGCCATTTCCTGAATTAATGGCGTGGCTTGCGACGCTCACTGAACTTGGAGCAGCCATATTCTTGGTGTTGGGTTTGGCAGTGCGTTGGGTGAGCATTCCTTTGATCATTACCATGCTGGTGGCTATATTTGCGGTGCATTGGCCCAATGGTTGGCAAGCAGTGGCGGACCCAAATTCTGCATTTGCTCCAGCTGATATAGATGAGGTTATGCGTCGCCTAAGCTTTGCGAAAGAGATTCTGCAGGAGCATGGCAATTATTCTTGGTTGACCGCCCGTGGCAATCTTGTCATAAGCAATAATGGTATTGAATGGGCTGTGACCTATTTGATCATGTGTTTGGGCTTGCTGTTTTATGGTGCAGGTAAGTACCTAAGCTTGGATTATTACTTGTCTAAGATACTGCGTAATAAATTAGGCGGGTTATAAGTTGGTACTATGTATCAACTTCTTTGCTTACTTCTTTTAATAGTCAAAATTACGCCTTATTCCACTTCTTTTTATCAGTTGTCCTGTTAATTCCCTGATATATGTCTATATTTTATGCATACGCAGGTAATTGGCGCACATGAGCATATAATTACCATAAAAAATTCATCAATCTGTCACTTAAGTGAAAGAATGTAACAAATCTGTCATATAGGATTTGTAATATCACTGTCACTTAAACAAGAAAACAAAAGGTGAACTCTATGAAAAAGCCCCTAATTGCTGTTGCTGTATCTATGGCCTTAGCCGCCACTGCGCAAGCGGAAAGTCAGTTCTACGGAAAAATGAATGTTGCTGTTGGTTATGTTGATGCTGGTGATCTTGCACCTACTCCAGGCCAATATTTCAAGTTACAAGATAATGCGAGCCGCCTAGGGATTAAGGGTTCTGATGATCTTGGTACATCTAAAGTTATTTATCAGGCTGAATTTGGCCTACCAGTTGATAATGGTGGATTAACAGGTCGAGATACATATTTGGGTTTAGAGTATGGTGACCTAGGTACAGTTAAAATGGGCTATATGGATACTCCCTTAAAGAAATCTCAAGGTAAATTTGATTTATTCAATGATGTAATTGATATGAATAATATCATTTACGGTGAAAACCGTATGGGTAACTCTGTAAACTATACGACGCCAAAAATGGGTGCTGTCGAGGCTTCTGTATCTGTGATTTTACCTGATCAAGATGCTACTGAAGGTGTATCAGCAAGCGTTACCTACTCGCAAGATTCGATCTATGCTTCTGTTGCTTACGATAGCAAAGTTAAGACAGTCGACTCAATTGTCCGTGCTACTGTCATTTACAACATGGGGGGGTTATCTTTCGGTGCACTTGTAAACCAAGTAGATAATCCTGCTGTATCTGCAGCTGATGATTTAGCATACGCAGTGAATGCTTCAATGAAAGCTGGTAATAATACTTATAAGGTACAATTTGAAGTCGGTGATCAGGGTAAAGTACTGGATAATGGAGCATTGGGTGGTCAAAACATTTTAGTGGGTGTTGATCATAAGCTGGCTAAAGCTACCAAAGCTTATGTGTATGCAAACATGCTAGATACAGATGTGGATGATACTGACGTTACTCAAATATTTGCAGGCCTAGAACACAAATTCTAAATCTAGATTAGACCTTAAAGCCCCTTAATTGGGGCTTTTTTGTTTTTGCAACTCGGTGTTGCATTGAGTTTATT
>JBFEWA010000298.1:0-4201 GCA_041546605.1 Bermanella sp. | reverse complement strand
CCAATCGGTAGTGATTACTTACTAGTACAAAATGACAAGATCTCATCTGAAGAATCGCAACTATTTACAGAGGTGTATTCTGCTTATGTGGATTGGAATCACTCATTAGTTGACCTAGCAGAAGAGAAGAAGATATTACAATCTGCTCTTTTATACTTAGTTAAACATAATCATGGTGATTATAATTGGGTCGTACAATGGGCAAATTCACAAGACTTTGATGGCTTCCGACTAAAAGACTTCTGGGGCGGTAGCTATAAAGTCGTGAATCCACCAACTATTGATGCAGCCTATACATTGGAAGGCTATGAATTTATTCAAGAATTCTTAACCGAGTTTAGATTAGCAAATAGTGAAGATAAGCAGTTATCTGAAATTCAAGAAGATTTTGATAAGTATTATCAGCGTCAATATATAGAAGCTTGGATGACTTTCGCGCAACGCTTCGATGAAGGTAAGCTCCAACAGCGAGACAAAAAAGAGTGGCAGCAACTATTAGAGCGCTTTGCCACCGCAGATAACCCATACTTTTCACTGCTAGAGACAATGAATGAACAGTTAGCTGTGTTTGAAGTCGCTAATTTCAATTCGAAAGAACAGCTTGCATTTTTTGCCGATGTCCAATCTTACTCAGTCGCCGATGGCCGTAAAGGTAAATCCGATACCAAGCTTCTTAAAAAGGCACTAGGTAAACTAGGCAAAGTGGGCAAGGTCGCAAAAAAAGCGATGAAGATTCACAAAAAAGCGACAAAAGGTAGTAAAGATGGGGAGCAATTGGATTCTGCTCTTGAAGGTGCAGTTGTTGCTGTAGACGCTTATAAGCAAGCTTTAGCTGAGATTGCATTTAAATCCGACTCTAGAACTCAATCCCTGAGCTCTGTTAAAGATTTATTTCAAATTCCAGATGCACTTGAGACTGGTAACGGTTCTATGGCATCTGCCTGGCTATCAATCAAAGAACTACAAGCTTTAATTGGTAAGCCTGTATCAACCTCTAAAGTATTTTGGCATTTGTTCGTAGGCCCTATGCATGCCATATATGATTACATGGAAAATGAAAGTAGTTGTGAGATCCAAGATCGCTGGCAAAATGATGTGCTTGCTACTCTTGATGGCGTCAATAGTAATCAAATTGGCAACCTCGTGGTCGGTGAAGGTGGTGTTCTATGGAACTTCCTCGACACCCAAATAGCCCCCTTCATCGAGAAAAAGTACAAGCGTGGTATTGTGCGCGCAAACATAGAGAAACGTAGTATTGATCTAAGTGAAGATCTGTTGAATGTACTTAATCAAGCGGAAAACGGTAAGTTTATTGTTGGTAATACTTTTGACATAAACATCAATGCTCTTCCCTCTGGTACAAACCCTGGTGCTCGCATTCAGCCATATGCGACCTTTGTTGATTTGTATTGCAGTGACGGCACTCAGACATTGTCAAATTATAACTATCCAACACAGCATACATTCAAATGGGCGCTAGAAACCTGTGGCGATACAACATTACGTATCGAAATTGGACAGCTTACCTTAATTAAGAATTATCCTGGTGTGAAAGGGTTCAGCAAGTTTTTGCAAGAATTTCAGGACGGTCGCCATATCTTTTCAGCAAATGATTTTCCAAATCAACAAGCTCAGCTAGAGAATTCTAATGTGAGCTTTATTGATATCAACTTTGAAATACGCGGGCAGCGACCAGTTATACAGATGCTTGATAGCGTACCACTGCAACTCCCTGAAGTTGCAGCGCACTGCTGGTAATTAATGCAATGAATATTTCAAATAACATTACAGATAGAATCAATTTGGTCTATGAAGACCATGAAAAACAGCAAGTTGAATTACCATTGCGTGTATTGGTTCTATCTGATTTGACAGGCGACTTTCGTAGTCAAGATATGTCTCATTGCCAATTTATCACCGTTGATAATGGTGTAAATCACTTGATGGGATCGATGGATGTCTCAATAAAGCTTCTATTAGAAAATATATTACACCCTGAATCCAGTGAAGAAGAGTTCGCTTTGAACTTCCACTCCATTGACGATTTTGAGCCTGAGAATCTACTATTAGCTTCCCCGGTTTTATCTGAGGCATATCAGATTTTCCGTCAGTTAGGTGATGAATCCATAAAAGCTAAAGCTTTAGTTGATAGACTGATTCCTTTTGGTTTTCAGATTAAAGAAAACATTAATTACAATGATCGCCTTGTTATACAGCAAGAACTCAAAGAAAGAATAAATGAACAACTTTCTTTAATAGTGCAAGATGAGAAATTCAGGGATCTTGAGTCTAGCTGGAAATCCTTATCATTTCTGGAAGAATATATTGATCCAAGTGAAAACATGCAGTTACTGGTTGGTAACGTATCAAAACAAGCTTTAGTGGAAGATTTTGAAGACTCCCCTGATATCACCCAATCTACTTTGTTTGATTTAGTTTATTCAGCTGAATTTGGACAATTTGGTGGTCGTCCTTATACGTTAATGGTGGGTGACTTTGAATTCTCAGGTCGATCTCAAGATATTGCCTTACTCGGCTCTATATCCAAAATAGCAGCTATTAGCCATTGTCCTTTTTTAAGTGCTGCCGATAGCCATCTTTTTGGTGTTGAAAGTTTTTCAGACTTCTCGCGTATTCGAGATGTTAGTGCCCATTTTGATCAAGCCGCTTTTACAAAATGGAATAGTTTTAGGGAAACTGAAGACAGCAAATATGCATGTCTGACAATGCCAAAATTTTTACTTAGAGCAAACTACCAATTGTCGGGAGAGGGTTTTGAATTTATTGAAAAATCATCAAAGAATAAGTCAGCTCTATGGGGAAATAGTGCATTTGCATTGGCCACTAGGTTCATAAACAGTTTCAATAAATTTCGCTGGTTTATAAACGTAACTGGTGATGACTATGGCCTTTTAAGTGACTTAAAGATTCATACATCACAAACACAATTGAGCTCGCTTATTCCATCGGAAATTCTAATTTCTGATCGAATTTCTAATGAACTTATTAATAATGGGTTTACACCATTAGTCATTCATAAGCATAGAGGGTGTGCTGGATTCACTGCCGTACCCTCTTGCCATTCTCTAGACTTCAATGAAAAAGACAAGCACTCTCTTTTAAATCAGAAATTGACCACGCAAATTCCATACTTACTAATTAGTTGCCGCTTCTCTCAGTACATCAAGGTTATGCAAAGAGAGAATATTGGTTCATGGCTCACTAGATCACAGATTGATCAATCCATTAATCGCTGGATTAAACAATACGTTTCAGATATGGACAATCCAGCTCCTGCTGTTCGTGCACGTAGACCACTGAGGAATGCCAATGTCACTGTGAGGGATATGGAAGATAAATCAGGCTGGTTTTTATCCACTATTAGCATTACCCCCCACTTTAAATTTATGGGGCAATCATTCACATTAACTGAACGCGGACGCTTGGAAAAAGCATAATTTAAAGGAATAAAATATGGCATTACCAGGTTACATGAAAATCACTGCTGAAAACCAAGGTCCTATCGAAGGTGAATGTGATCTTGATAGTAGACTTGGATTTATTGTTGTTGAAGGAGTTCAGCATAGTGTAAAACTTCCTACTGATCACAGGGGATTACCTAATGGTCGAAGAGTGCATTTACCTATTACGATACTCAAAGAAATTGATCGAACCAGTCCAATGTTATATCAAGCCTTAAGCGATGGTGAATTATTAACCGAAGTCATCATTGACTGGTATCGCCTAGATGGCGCTGGAATGGAAGAACTTTATTATCGTCAAGTACTTAAAAATGCACAAATCACTGGGATCGAATTTAGCGTAGATCATACGTCTGATATACAAAATAACCAGAAAGGACACATGGAACGTGTTTCTTTTATTTATGACAGCATTATATGGAGTCATGAAGTTGATGGTATTGAGTATGAAGACAGCTTTGGGGCGACGCCATAATGTCCGAAGTACGCCTATTAAAGCGCATTGCGATTTGGCAAAGAAACAAACAAGGTTTTGCTAACAATATTACGTTTGAAGAGCAGCTATTAAATGATATTGAAAACTTGTTAAATAGCAAACAAGGGAATGTCTTAATTGATACATATATGGGTCTTCCTGACTTACAGAGCCAATTTCAATCTCATGGCATGCCTGATTTAGAAGCTCTGACCTCACAAATACGTTATCAGATTACAGAGTT
>JBFEWA010000148.1:0-7284 GCA_041546605.1 Bermanella sp. | reverse complement strand
CCCCATTGGCGCAAACTGGGCCATTCCGCCCGCTCTAATAATTGCTGCGATAACGACGGTAATTGAATGTGTCGTCCTAACATGCGGCAAATATCTTCCAACGCACACCCAAACAGGTCCTGCTCAACCTTGCTGGGCAATTCAAATTCATGCTTGGTGCGATATTGCCAGTGACTCATATTGTTGTAGCCCACATGCCACATATACCAAAGGGGCGCCCCAGCAATGATCGTGGCCCACTTTAGTTTCTCTGCGGAGCCACTATGGGTTTGTTCAGCCCAGTGCCCCACTAACGCACCGGCCAAAGCGCTGCAGGTTTGCGACTGCATATAGGCTTTCTGCCGTGCATCGCTTTTTAATAGCGACATTTTGGGCACTTGTTTTAAATAATGAATCACCCCCTGCATGCCCAACATGGTCATCACATGATTAAGCGTGAGTATTTCCACATCTGGGTTATTGTTTTTTTTGTTAGCCGCTAGAAATAAATGCAGGCACAGGGCTGGGTCTCGTTCAATGGTGTGAGCCATATCCGCAAGAGAAGCGCCGGACTTTATCTGCTTTGTCAGCAGCACGGCGGAGACTTTTAAGATCGGTAGCGGCGTCGAGGTGGCCAGTTCCAGCCAAGCTTTCGCGCCTTTTGCAGTTTTTGCTTCCATTCGATTTGAGGAAAGACCTTTTCTAAACTTTAATTAACTATAGTCGGACTTTGAGCAATCTGGCCCATGGATTACACCTTTAATAAAAAAAGGACATGAGGGCCGAGAGGGACAAACAGGAATGTTATTCTTAGCGGGTTTATCAGTCGTTATCTTCAGCGTCATCTATGGCTATATAGGTAGCCATGGTGTCTTGCTAGCTCTATGGCAGCCCTATGAGTTCTTAATCATCTTAGGGGCGGGTATCGGCGCACACATTTTTAGTAACCCAGGCGCCGTACATATAGACACCCTAAAAATGCTACCTCAGGTGGTAACCGGGGGCAAAGCTAACAAAAGCATGTACATGGACTGCTTGGGGTTAATCTACGACATCCTCAACAAAAGCCGTAAAGAAGGCATGATGTCCATTGAAGGCGATGTGGAGAATCCTCAGCAAAGTGGCGTGTTCTCTAAATACCCTGCCATCCAAAGTAACTTACCTTTAGCCGATTTCATTGCGGATTACTTCCGCTTGATAGCCGCAGGCAACATGCAAGCCCATGAACTCGAAGCCCTTATGGATATGGAAATCGACAGTCGCTTACATGAACTGTTAGGGCCATCTGAAGCGGTACAAAAAATTGCCGACGCCATGCCCGGCTTTGGTATCGTGGCGGCGGTACTAGGTATCGTGATCACCATGGGTGCCATCGATGGTCCTATGGAAGAGTTAGGTCGTCACATCGCTGCCGCGTTAGTGGGTACGTTCTCCGGTATTTTATTTGGTTATGGTTTATTCGGCCCAGTGGCCAGTACCATGGGGCACATAGCCCACGAAGAAATTAAATTATACGAATCCGCCAAAGCCACTATAGTCGCTTCGGTTAATGGCTTACCTCCTCAGTTAGCGGTGGAATTTGGTCGTAAAGTATTATTCTCCCACGGTCGCCCAAGCTTCAACGAATTAGAATCGAAAGTGAGAGGTCGCTAAGCATGTGTTTAGTGAACCACTTACTCCAAGAGATCCGCCATGGATAAATTTGACCAGCAGACAATCATTGTCAAACGGGTGAAAAAAGGGGGGCACGGCCACCATGGTGGTGCATGGAAAGTGGCCCTTGCTGACTTTGCTATGGCCATGATGGCTCTGTTCTTAATCCTGTGGTTAATCAACTCCTCTAATGAAGAAGAAATCGCCTCTGTTGCCGGTTACTTCAATGACCCCGCCGCCTTCGAAGACGGTAAAAAAGTCCCCAGTAAATGGGTGATTGATTTAGGCGGCAGTCCATCGGTGCAAAATAATGTGGCCACCAGTGAAACCGTGGACCCAACTAAGGTATTACAAGCCGAAGAAATTGAAAGCGCCGCCGAAGCCATTGAGCGTGCCCGCCTTGAATCCATGGAAGCAGAATTCAAAGAAAAGATTAACGACAGTGCCACCCTTAGCCCTTATAAAGACCAGCTAAAAGTAGACATCACCAGTGAAGGGTTACGCATCCAAATTGTGGATAAAACCAATCGCCCTATGTTTGACCCCGGCTCTGCCCGTTTGAAATATTACGCCGAAGACATTCTGTACGAATTGGCCCCTATTTTAACCTCAGTGCCTAATCGCATTTCCATTACCGGCCACACTGACAGCAGCGGCTCCGCCAACCCTTGGGACCCAGGTAACTGGGAGCTTTCTGCGGGACGGGCTAACTCCGCTCGTCGCGCCCTAGGGGATGCTGGCTTACCGGAAGAAAAAGTGGCTCAAGTGGTGGGCATGGGCGACAAAGCCCATTTCAAAATAGAGGACCCAACGGACCCTATTAACCGCCGCATCGCTATTGTGGTTCTCAATAAACGTACCGAGCGAGCCATTGAATCCCGCTCCGGTGGCTACAATGCAGCCAAAGATTCGTTGGATACAGAAGGTGATACAGGCCAAGCAGACGAAGAGCGCGCTGAAGCCATCGATCGCACCGGTACATTGCTACAAGAATTGCAGCAACGCAGTGAAGAAACTAAGCAATATGATGAGCCACCACCAGATGTACAAGATGATGCATTCTGGTAACCATTAAGCTCAGATCAGCTATAGTTAATCATGATCACACATCTTGGCGAACACCATGTCTGATGACGCAAGCAACATCGCCTCGCAAACAGCGGCTGTGGCCACTATTTCGGGGCACTTATTTCGCGCCAGCATCATTGCTAAGCGCATGGCACTGGCAGCCAAAAATTCCCGCGCCATGGTGCTAAGAGCCGGCGCCCGCGCTGCTGGGTTAAAAGTTATTAGCGATTATTTTGATGAACTGGCAGACAAAACCATTCGCCTGTCCGATGTCATTAACCAATACGCCATTGCCATTTCACAGAACTCCGTTCGCCAATGGCGTACTCATGTATTTTTAACCAAGCTGCATCATACCAATGAGCGGGTTAGCGCCCAGGTAAAAGGCCAGTTAACACCGGCATTGGATCAAGGCGCCACCCACATGTCATCCTTGAATCAGAATATGAGCCATCAACTGGCATCACTTAATCAGCAACTACTCGATATACGCCAGTACATGCAATCCAGTAGCGTTGTGGCCGTCACCTTTCGCTTGGAAGCCACAAAAACCGGAGAATTCCAGCCTATGCTTGAACATATGGCGGACACCATAGATGGGCTAACCAACAATATCAAAGAACATATTTTGTTTAGTCAAAATCAACTAGCAAAATTTAACGTAGCTTAACTGCGAGTAACGACATGGACGCCCTTAAAATTTATGACGACGGACATCAATGGTATGTGTTTGGTCGTGATCCAGAGAAACCAGAAAAAATCATCGACACCAATCAGTTTATGATTGTGGATGGTGACCGCAGTATTTTATTAGACCCAGGTGGCATTGAAGTCTTTAGCACCATGTTGGCATCGGTTTTAAAGTACATAGATATTGAACACATTACCGATTTGTTCGCCAGCCACCAAGATCCTGACATCATTTCGTCACTGGGCATGTGGGATCAAGTATTACCTAACGCCACCCTGCATTCCTCTTGGTTATGGGAAGGTTTTATTCGTCACTTTGGTATGGATAACATTGGCTATAATGCCATTCCTGATAATGGCGCGCGTATTACATTAAACACATTAGAACTTGAATTTATTCCCGCCCATTATTTGCATAGCTCGGGAAATTTTCACGTTTACGATCATAAATCGAAAATTTTATTCAGTGGTGATATTGGTGCGGCACTGGAGCCACCTGGTATGCCATTGTTTGTTGATGACTTCGAAGATCACGTTAGCAAGATGCGTTACTTCCACGAACGCTGGATGCCATCCAACGCTGCTAAGGAGCATTGGCTAAAACGTATTCGCCAATTGGATATTGAAATCATGGCACCGCAACATGGACGCTTATTCAAAGGCCAAGACGTACAAAAGTTTTTTGATTGGTTTGAAGGTCTACATGTGGGCGTGGCAATTGACTAATGACATTTCATTTTCCATGCACCACAGGAGCATAAACATGAAATCTGTCCTGCTGTTTTGCGTTATGGTATTCAGTTCCTGCTTGGTGTTAGGACAAACCGAACAAAACGCCATTGCCAAAACACTGTACATTAAACCGAATGTGTCTGCCCAAACTCAAGATACTCAGCGTCCTATCGCTCGCGGTGATGCCGTCTACCAGCATGAAGCTATCATCACTCAAGCCCAAGCCCGTGCAAAATTTCGTTTCTATGACGGCACAATTTTAACCATGGGTGAAAATAGTTCGTTAAATCTCAGGGAGTTTGTTGCCAGTAATGATAAAAACCATGCCGTATTTGAATTTACTCAAGGGGCATTTCGCATTATTACCGGTGCCATTACACAAACATCCTCACCCTCGTTTACCGTCAACACTCCCATGGGCAGCATAGGTGTTCGCGGTACCGATTTTTGGGGTGGTAACCTAACGGATGATGGCAGCATTGATGTTTTGTTGATTGAAAGCAATCACACCATTGAAGTGAGTAATCAGTACGGTAAGGTAGTATTACGCCAAGCTGGCGAAGGCACCACGCTAAAACCCAATGTGGCGCCACTCACACCAAGGATCTGGCCACAAAGCAAAGTCCAAAAAGCGTTAGACACCATCAACCTTCCTTAGTAGTCGCTCCTTCCTCTTTGTTCTTACTTGCATTCTACATGTGCAGCTTGCATCATGTTTGACCGCTATTCACACAATTAAAAACAAAACAGGAAGTGCTCCATGAAATTAGAATCCATCGCCTTACATCATGGTTATGAGTCTGAAGCCACTACGAAAGCCGCAGCGGTACCTATTTATCAAACCACGTCGTACACATTTGATAACACCCAGCACGGCGCGGATTTATTTGATTTAAAAGTAGAAGGCAATATTTACTCCCGCATCATGAACCCAACTAATGCCGTATTAGAGCAACGTGTTGCGGCCATGGAAGGAGGCATTGCTGGTTTGGCGTTAGCCTCTGGCATGGCGGCCATTACCTATGCCATTCAATGCCTATGCGAAGTGGGTTCTAACATTGTGAGCACCAGCCAACTTTACGGTGGCACCTATAACCTGTTTGCACACACCTTACCTAAACAAGGTATTCAAGTGAAAATGGTAGACGCCAATGACCTTGAAGGTTTTGAAAACGCCATCGACGAAAACACCAAAGCGGTATTTTGTGAATCCATTGGTAACCCTGCGGGCAACGTTGTAGACATCATCAAACTTGCTGAGATCGCGCACAAACATGGCGTGCCATTAATGGTGGATAACACAGTGGCATCCCCTATTTTGTGTCGCCCAATTGAATTAGGCGCCGACATCGTTATTCAATCCTTAACCAAATACATTGGCGGTCACGGTACCACCATTGGCGGCATGATCATTGATGGCGGCAAGTTCGATTGGACACAAGACAAAAAACGCTTTGCGGTATTAAATGAACCGGATGCGTCTTACCACGGTGTGGTTTACACAGAAGCGTTAGGCGCGGCTGCATTTATTGGTCGCTGCCGTGTGGTACCACTGCGTAACACAGGTGCCGCGCTTTCTCCTATGAATGCCTTCCAATTATTACAAGGTCTAGAAACTTTAGCGTTACGCATGGAACGCCATTGTGAAAATGCCGAAAAGCTGGCTGCGTATCTACAAAATCACGAGAAAGTCTCTTGGGTAAATTATGCAGCACTGCCAAACAGCCCTTACCATGATGCTTGCCAAAAGATTTGCGGCGGTAAAGCATCCGGTATTTTAAGTTTTGGTATTAAAGGCGGTCGTGAAGCGGGCGGTCAATTCATTGATGCACTGAAAATGATTTTACGTTTGGTGAACATTGGTGATGCCAAGTCTCTTGCTTGTCACCCAGCCTCCACCACTCACCGCCAACTAGATGCAGATGAGCTAAAAAGTGCTGGTGTAAGTGAAGACTTAATCCGCATTAGTGTGGGCATCGAGCACATTGATGACATCATTGCCGATGTTAGCCAAGCATTAGACGCCGTAGCGTAACACGCTTTTTCGTCTATATTTAATCAACCGGTTATTGAAGTAACATATACTTTGATAATCGGTTTTTTTATTTCATACATATTCTACCTAGTAAGAGATATGGACAGGATGATCGAAACTTCCTAACAATCAGCGTTTTATTTTATAAGTAGGCCCACTGTGTCAGCCAAGCAAACCACAGCTGCAATTGAAAACCAGATACTGACTGGCTCTATCGTGGGCAATTTCTTCGCGTTGTTCATTCCCTCTATTGTGGGCCTGCTGGCCTTCTCTTCTGCCTCACTTATTGATGGCATGTTTATCGGCAACTATGTGGGCGCACAAGCGTTAGCTGCCGTTAATTTATTAATCCCTCTCATCACTATTTTATTTGGTATTGGCTACATGCTGGCGGTGGGAGGCTCGGTTCGCGCGGGTAAATACATAGGGGAAGGAAATTACCAAGCTGCATCGGCTGTTTTTAGTAAGGTGTTAATCATTTGTCTGAGCTTTGGGCTCATGGTGGTTGCTATTGGCTTGATATTAGAAGAGCAGGTTTACCAAGCATTAGGGGCCACACCAGAATTAATGCCATTAATGAGCGAATATTTTTTGATCCGCTTTCCTTTTATGATTCCTGAGATGTTCATCATCGTCATGTACTATTTTGTGCGTATTGATGGCTTTGCGAACTTCTCTGCCATTGGCATTCTGTTCGCATCAATATTAAACGTTATTTTAGATTATATCTTTGTGGTGGCGTTTGACTGGGGATTATCCGGTGCGGCTTGGGCCACAGGTTTAGCCCAAATAGTGCCCATCTTGTTTTTCTTATCATATTTCTGTTTTAAAGATCGCAAACTGCGCTTTAACATCAAGCAGAGTCGCTGGTTTGAAATCATTCATGCCTCGTTTAATGGTCTATCCGAGTTTATAAATGAGGTCAGTGCCAGCATTGTCGCCTTCATTTTAAATTGGTTATTAATTACCAGTGTGGGTACCAATGGCGTGGCCGCCATCACCATCATCAATTATTTATTATTGGTGGGGCTCATGGTGGTGTATTCCATCTCTGAAGCTTGCCAAGTATTTGTAAGTCAAAACTTTGGAGCCAAGAACGAGCACCGCATTAAATACTTTTTTGTTGT